>CAZHCC010000007.1:0-16779 GCA_964530975.1 uncultured Candidatus Saccharibacteria bacterium | reverse complement strand
ATCGGTAGCCAAAGCATTTGTTGAAAATGCGGATAAGAACGGATTTGGTGATAAATGGTATTTACTCCCTGCAATTTCAGGTATTGAGTCGGCATTCGGCAAATTGATTCCACATTGTAAAGGAATATCCTCTTATAATGGATGGGGCTGGAGTGGCGGCGGGAAATGTGGCAGATGGTCTTACTTCAAATCATGGGAACATGCAGCAGAACAAATCTCTACCGGAATGTCTAAGGGATATAAGGCAACCGGATATGATCCTCAAAAAATCATGAAATATTACTGTCCTCCTTGTGCTAGACCAGAAAGTGGAGGTGTATGGGCCAAAACGGTAAATAAATATATTGATGAAATGAAAGGGATTTATAATTCAATCTAATTTATAAATATCTTTTTACTTTCTTTATGAATTCGATATCGAATAAATTTGCAATTTTCAGTTTCGGAAGTCCTGATTGAGTATTACCATAGACCTCACCTGGACCTCTTGAAAGTAGGTCGTATTCTGAAATTGCAAATCCATCTTGATTTTCTGCAAAAAAATTAAGTCTATCATTTTGCATATTATTTGTAGTTTTGATGAAACAATAGGATTGCTTTTCTGAGCGCCCTACTCGACCTCGTATTTGATGTAGCTGAGCAAGGCCAAATCTTTCGGCACCTTCGATAATCATAATTGTAGCATTTGGATTATTTATACCGACCTCTATAACGGAAGTTGAAACTAAAATATCAATTTCTTTATTGAAAAAATCTCTTAATATATGATCTTTCTCAATTGATTTTATTTTTCCATGTAATAATTCAATACGAAATTGAGGATAATGCTTTTTGAGATTTTCAAATTCCAAAATTGCAGATTTTGTATCGAGCTTCTCTGATTCTTCAATAAGCGGACAGACAATATATGTTTGTACTTTTTTTTCTACAATTTCCCTTTCCATCCATATATACATTTTAGAAATAGTATCCTCTTCATATAGGCACCTGGTTTTAATCGGTTTTCTCTCCACAGGTTTTTGCAAAACCGATACTTCAAGATCACCATATAAAGTGAGTGCCAGCGAACGAGGAATAGGGGTAGCAGACATAGAAAGAACATGAGGAAGATATTTGTAATTATTTGAATCTTTAAGTGTGACCTTCTCTAATAATTCCCTTTGCTCAACACCGAACTTATGTTGCTCATCAATTATTATCAAGCCAGCATTTCCAAAAAGATCAAGGCGATAAAGTAATGCATGCGTCCCGATAAAAAGTTCGTTTCCAATGCTATCCTTTAATCGGCTTTCTAATTTATCAACTTCTTTTTTAGTACTGGAAGTCACAAGATTAATATTATAATCTTTTTTAGCAAAGAAACTGCAGAACAAATCATAGTGCTGTTTCGCAAGCACGCCCGTTGGGGCAAGCATTATCACTTGAGATTTGTTTGATAGAAACTGAGAAGCAATCAAGGCCGCAATAATAGTTTTGCCAGATCCCACATCACCGTTTAATAGTCGATGCATAGGTTTATTTTTTTGAATATCCTGTGCTATTTCTTCTAAGGCCAAAAGCTGTGATTTTGTTAATTCAAAAGGTAAAGTACGAATTAAGTTATTTTGTAATGCTTGATTTACTTCTATTACGGGCGAAGAAAACTTTTTCAGCTTATCTTTTCTTTTCTTGACAAGTTTCAAAATATGGTAAATTTCATCAAAAGCAAGCCTCTTTCTCGAAATATCTATATCCTCTTGTGAATTAGGAAAATGAATTTTAATAATCGCTTCTTTTAGATCAATTAGTTTTTCATTTACTTTTATCTTTTTACTTAACGGATCTTTGATAATCAGATCAAAAAACTCTATGGCATTTTTTACAAAGTTATTTATTTGAAGTGATTTGATTCCTCTTGTCTCAGGGTATATTGATTCAATACGAGCAAAAATATCAATATCCTCAGATGTTGAAATTTTCCTCATCTTTGGATTTATTAGCTTCTTTTTATCGGGTTTTCCAGAGATAAGAACCTTATCTCCTGATTTGTAATTAGAAATAATATATGGATTATTGAACCATGTAATTGCTATTTTACCTGTGTCGTCCATAAAATAACCGTTTGTAATTTGTTTTCCCTTGCCAATTCTTATTACAGTAAGTTTCTCAATCTCACCAATGCAGTGAAAGTTTTCATTATCTATTAGGAATAAATCATTAACTTTAAGCTTTTTTTTGCGATCAACATACCGGTAAGGAAAGTGAAAAAAAATATCTTTTACACTAATGATTCCTAAATTTGCAAGCTTCTGAATCTTAACCGGACCGATGCCTTTGATATTTTTTAATTCCACTATATTTAATAAAGTTGATATATTAACAAACAGGTTTATACTAGAAGACTTTAGACTATAAATTAGACTCTATCAACTCAGAACTTTACATTCATTAGCAGGAAATTTTGCATTTGGATCAAATACCCTCATCCTCATTGGGGGCCAGATAATAAGTATAACTTTTCCGTTTATTGCATTATCAATAGGATCTATCGGTCCAATATCCCGTGAGTCTAAGGAAACCGGGCGATTATCACCGAGTGCCAGGTATTTTCCCTTTGGGACAGTAGTCTCGATACCTTCCTGCAAATAATCGCTAGCAGAAGTTACAACATTAGGCTGTAAATAAACTTCATTAAACATCTGCCCATTTATATAGACGCGTCCTCTCTCAATTAAGACTCTATCACCAGGCATTCCAACAATTCTTTTTATCAAATTTGAATTTGCATCTTTTTTAAAAGCAATAACGTCCCCTTTCTTATATGGGTTCCTCTCAAAATATGAATCCAATTTATATGTAAAATAAATATCACTATTACAGAAATTGGGTTCCATTGAGGGACCGTCAACAATATTAATCGGCAGGATAAATAAATAGAGAAGTATAAAAATAACAAGCAAACCTATTATAGATTGGAGAATCAAATATAATATTTTGCCAGTTTTCTGAGCGGCGACCTTGACGGTAGAATCTTTAGACTGTTCTAAATAATACGCATTTGGTTTTGCTGAATTACTTTGCGGGTACATTATAATTTTTTTAAGATATCATAATTAATTTAATAATTCAGTAATTGGTCTTTGGCATAATAAAGTTTATATGCTTTATCTTCGACAATGTTCCTTAAACGGACAATGCTGACATTCTTTACGATCTTCAGTTCTTTCAAAATCCAGACTATGGATGCTCTCAAATGTATTTCGAAGCTCGGTTTTCAAATTTTCATATTCTTTGTCTAAATCAAATGTTTCGGTTTGTCTGGAATTTGATCTTGGCTTATATTCAAAGTCTCCATAAGCGGGAAAATCAAAAACTTTCACGACTTTTTCTTTGGAGTCAATATATTCTATCTTAAGTGACTTCAATTTGCCTGCATACTGTCTTGATTGGGACTGATCCGAATTTTCAAGCAATAATTTATAAAAAAGTAGCTGTCGAAGATAGGATTTATCACCCGCTTTGGTAAGTCCCAAAAATTCAGTAATTGAGGGCACATTTTGAGAAGTTTTAAAATCAGTAATAATAAATCCAAATTCTTCACTTGAAACCATATCAATTCGTCCATTGATTTTAATGCCCTCAACAGTCCCAGTGCTCCAGAATTCTGAAGCAACTCTTTTTACCGGATTCTTTAGATAGAAATCATAATATACAAGCAGGCTATTTTCTAAATCATTTATTAAAACTTCTTTACTAGAGCCTTCTTTCTCAATTTCAGACAAATCTACATCGCGAGATAATTGCTCCTTAAGCTCGGTAATTATCTCATCCCTTAAGTCTTCACTTGTAACCTGTAACTTGTAAAACCGTTCTATCCCAGTATGAACCGAAGTACCAAGCAATAGGCTCGCATTTTGTGGTGTAGGAACTTTATAAATATCTTCAAGTAAAAATTTATAATGACATTTCTGATATTTATTTATTTTACTTGCCGAGAGTTTTAAATCTTTATTAATAATATCCTTTAAATGATTTTGATTCGCTTCAGGTACTATTATAGGTAGCTCGGGAGTAAGTATAATCTGAGATATTTCCTGATGTCTCGAAATAAGTTCTTTATGAGTGCTTAAATTATCTACTCTACTTTCGACAAGAAATTTAGATGGCAACTTTTCTGATGTATCTACTTCACCAGAGTCTGAATCATAATACTTTTTGGAATAAGTAAAGAATAAATATTCTTTGGCTCGGGTTATAGCGACATAAAATAAACGTCTCTCATCGATCTCGGCAGCAATTTTTTCTAGTTCATTATCAATATAACTCTGATCAGAATTGTACTCCAAAGATAATGGTGGTAAGGAAATACCGTCATTCGCACCTCGAATTTTTTCCCATTTATTCTCTATTGTTTGGTATATAAATACATATTTGAATTCTAACCCTTTTGCGGAATGAGCTGTAAGAATATTAATTTTACCCTCTATATCAGGATCAATTTGATCAATAGGCAAATTGATATTTTTATCTCTCATTATTTTTATTTCTCCGAGAAAATCTTTTACATTGTATTTTTTGAGAAATTTAGTTCTTGACTGAATATATTGATAAAGTGAAGTTATTTTATTAAGAACTGAATAACTTTCGGGCAATGTTTCGAAATATGAAATTAAATCGAGACTTTGAAGTATTTTTGAGAAAGATAATTGAAATTGATTTATTGCAATAAACTTTTGTAAATCGATTAATTTTTCAAAAATGTCTTTTATATTTGCATATTTAAATTTATTTAAGGGTTTAGCTGAATTTACTCTTTTAACAACTTCAAGATCCTTATTAATGGATTTTGTTTTCTTCAGATTAGCTGGTAATGTAGAGATAATACCATTATCGATTTTGTCCCGGTCTTGATCCATGACATAATCATAAATGCATAACTTTACTCCTTTGGCATCATGGTAAAGCGAGAAAATATCAAATTGATTATTCTTGAAATAACTTAGGGAAAGTAGTCTCCAAACGATTTGATCATTCTTTAACATATCAGGGGTAGAGATAGCCTCAATTACAAGCAATAGATCTTTAATATTATCATCATCAAGAAGTGACTCTGACCTTTTTATATTGTATGGGATAGCATGCTTATCGAGAAATTTTGTAATATTTGTGATTTGTTTATTCGTGCGTGAAATAATTGCAATATCTGAAAGTGGAGCCCCACTTGATGAAATCTCTTTTATTTTTTCACCTATCCAGAAATCTTCATGGAAAGAATGTTCAAACTCATGGATTTGTGCAGCTTCTTCACTTTTATCCTGAAACTTGTAACCCGAATCAAAAGATTTATTCAAACTTTTTTCTGTAAAAAAGACACTTTCCGAAATACGGTTTGGATTATTTGCAATAACATTTGTAGAAGCATCAATAATATCTTGTTTAGAGCGATAATTTGAATGTAAAACAATAATTTCAGATTGTGGAAAAATATTGAGGTATTTTTCAAAATTATCACTACTTGCACCTTGAAATCGGAAAATGGTCTGATCATCGTCCCCCACCGCAAAAACATTTGCATCAAGTCCCGCAAAAGAGGAGACTGCTTTGATTACTTCAAGCTGAGCATTGTTTGTATCCTGGAACTCATCAACCAAAGTATATAAATATTGTTCCTGGAAATATTTGACTAAATCATCATCTTTTGCGAATGCATCTGTTACACGATAAATCATATCGTCAAAATCTATTAAATTTTTCTCATTCATTACTTCCAGATATCGAATGTAAAATCTCTGTAATTCGCGCAATTTGATTATTCTTCTTGCTTCTAACTTTTTACTTTTGTCATCAAGGCTATTTTCGAAAGAGTCAATGATAAGAGAAAAAAGTTCTGGTGAGATATATTCTTTTTTGAGATTAGAAATTGCGGTAACGAGACCCTTGTAATTTCCCAAAACGTCGTTTCGATATTGTAAATTAATTAGTTTTTCAGTTTGTAATATCTCCTTAAAAATCTCTAATTTATCCAAATCTCTAATGGGTTCAACAATTTCATCAAAATCAAAAAGATATGGGAAAGTCCTAATAATTTCTGAGCAGAATGAATGGAAAGTATGTATTTGAACTTTATAAGCAGCCTGCCCGATAAATCTTTGCAAACGATTTTTCATAGCCAATACTGAAGCATCTTGAAATGTCAGACATAGGATAGATTTCGGGTCTACATCAGTTTGTTTAAGAATATTAGCAATCCGAAGAGATAAAACCTGTGTCTTTCCTGTACCTGGACCTGCAATTACTAAAACTGGACCCTCAATTGTATCCACAGCCTTTTTCTGATCTCCATTAAGCCTGGAATATTGTTTCTGGAATTCATCCATAATAGGAATATTGTACTAAAATTATTAAAAAAATTCTGATATTGATCCATTAAATTGGGTATAAATGTTTTATTAGAAAAGATGGACATGGGGAAATTAAATATAGATCATATTTTGCATTTATTTAAACCGCTTTGATCTCCGAAACAATTATCGTTTTTATCGAATATAATTACTTTCTTTGTACTTGAATCTGAAAGAAATTGTTGCATACCTCCTCTTATTACAGATTGAATCCTAGCATCAGTACCAATTCCCGCTGTTTCGACTTGTTTACACAGTTTGACCGTAATGGTATTTGTTTCAGAATTTTTATTTATTGTGAAATCTCTTCCCTCACAATTAGAGTCACCTATAAATTTGATAGGAGAATACCAAAAATATCCGGTTTTATCGGCTTCTGAAGGACCTTCAATAGTCTTCTCCATAACAAAATTTTCGGAATCAGATCTATTTGTCCGCAAAATTCTGAATTCCACATAACCAAGATTTGAAGAACTATTCGGATCATTAGCATCATTTGGATCATCAGAAACTGAATACATTACACGAACCTGTATAGGTGCAGCTAATGTTCCTGTGGGTGTACTTAACACTGTTGGGGTTGGTGAAGAAATTGGAGATGTTGGAGTCGATATTGTAGTGGGTGAGGTGGCTACAGTAGAAGTTCTTGATGCTGTAGGGCTAATAATTGGTGTGGTGCTATTGGAATTTGTACTATTGTTCGTATTTTCATCTGCTCGAAAGAAGAAAAAATAAGTAATTAATCCCAATAGCACAAATACAAGTACTGAAATTACATAAATTAAAGTTCTACTATTTTTATTTTCTTCCATATTATTAGTGTTTATCCTATTACATTTGAAGTAATTTTCAATTAATTAGTACTTGAAGGAAGATTGCTAAAATTGCAGGTACAAAAAAAGCGAGTACAAAGATATTCAGAATCTTTGGTTTTAAAGTATGAAGACTAGCGGCTATTAAAATCATTGTGAATACACAAACTACGAAAAATAAATTCATAAGAATTGATATTGATAATACTCTTATATTTATTATTGCCAGAATAACACTCAAATTCATAAAAACCATAACAAAATTTACAGTGAAATTATTATGCAATTTTATATTTCCCCTATCCATATACACGAGTAAAATGTAAGTAGGGGTACAATTATAAAACCTATATCCGTTAAATATATAATTACTATTTGCGAAAGAGTACATTTATAACTCCCAAAAGCAGAAAAGAACCTATTGTAGAGACCAATATACTTGTTAGATTAAAATCGGTAAATGCAAGCGTTATATCAAGTTTTCCAGTTCGTAGAAATACTTCAAGCGCACCTCCAACTAGTGAACCTATCATTCCGACAACAATGCTTCCAGCACAACCAATATTTTCGTTGCCAGTAAATAATGCAGCTATCCACCCTGCAATAGCTCCGGTTAAAATCCAGAAGAGTAACATAATGATATATTTTACTATCATCTATTTAAATCGCAAGTCGAACTAAACCTAATTTTTACTTAGTAAACATATAATGTTTACACTATTAATAAGCATTGCAACTAATATTGATAGTTCCGGGTTTATTATTATACTTGGCTCAAGTAGAAGACCAAATCAACTTTACTGATTTCTGATATTTACCGAGTTAAGCGACCATCTCATCCTGTTCCAAAGGTAGAGCAATTTCTACTTTGCCTATTCTCGTTATCAGGTCTTCAGTATATTTTTTCCCCAAGCTTCGATGTGCACGATCGAATTTTGGTGATTTCACTGTTACTTCAATATAATATTCACCATCATTTTCTATCGGAGTATCAAAGCCGTAATGATAAACAAATGGATGCCAGATGAAAGGAGCTTTGGCTTCAGTTATTAGATCCCCTCCTTTATCGTATACACGAATAATTACATCCAAATAAGGAACAAATCTTTTGTCATCTCTATCCTGAATGATAATTCCGAAATGTTGTAACCCATATTTTTCTGGGTCATTCCAATCTAATTTACCATCTGATTCCTTTATATAACTTCCCTCTGAATTTTCTACATAAGCAATTAATATATAATCATCAACCCGTTTAAGAGTATGAGGCAAATCTTCAATATGAGCATTTATGGAAGTAATAAGAATATCCGCGGTTTTCTTAAGTATTTCTTCCTGTCTTTTTTCTTTAGTTTTTCTTTCAGCCATGTAAATGAAGTTAAAAATTAACCGTTCACCTTACTATAAAAATCAATTTTGAAGAATAGCTTATAGAATTTCTGGAATTTAAAGTTAAAAGAAAATATATTTAACATTATCCTAATTTTCCTACTACAAAACCGGAGCTCCATGCCCATGATAAATTAAAACCTCCAACATCACCGTCTACATCCAGAACTTCACCTGCTAAGTAAAGTTTCGGGATTAATTTTGACTCTAGAGTAGCTTCTTTAACTTCCTTTGAATCTATTCCTCCTGCAGTGAATTCTGCTTCATTCCAGCCTCTTGTATCAGTGACCTGCACTTTGAAAGCAGTCATGAAATCAAGCAGATTATCCAAATTAATTGGAGTGAGATCTCTTACACTTATTGTGGGTGCTACATTAATCAGTTTTAATATAACCGGCGGGATTTTTGGAGCAAATAAACCGTTTAGGCTCATCTCAATGGTCTGATCAGGCCTTCTTTCCCATCTTTGGTCAAGTATCTTTTTAACATCTTCTCTGGATTTTCCAGGGAAAAAGTTGAGGACAATATATGCATTACTTTTGTTGAATCGATTTAGATGTATCGAAATTTCTCGGCTAATATTAAGTACAGCAGGCCCCGAGAATCCATATTGAGTTATCATTACTTCATCTGAAGTGGTTTTGATGGACTGTCCATCAATTATTGAAGTAACCTCAATATCAAGTCTGATTCCATTAGCTTCCTGTGAAAGCGGATTTTTTGCAATAAGAGGAACAGCTGATGGAACAGGAGTAATTATTTTATGACCTATACTTTGCGCAAGGATATACCCAGTCCCATTTGAACCAAGCGCCGGGTAAGTCTTTCCACCAGCTGATAAAATTAAATAATCACTTTCCTCTGAATATTGTTCCCCAAACGGAATATTATTCTCTAATTTCTGAAAAGTGACTTGAAATTTATCATCAATTTTTTTTATAGATTTGCACTCTGTATTGAGAGTGATTTTAATATTTGATCTCCTCAATTCATCCTCTAGCAAATTAGTAATAGTACGCGCCTGGTCCGTTACCGGGAAGAGTTTTCCAATATCTGTTTTTCTTTCTACATATAATTCTACACCTAAATCCTTAAAGAAATTGACTATCGAATTATAAGGAAATTGGTCAAAAATATCCTGTATAAATTGATTCTCCGCTCCGTAATATCTGCTTGATGCACTTTTATCAAGATTCAGATTAGTAATATTACATCTGCCTGCACCACAAACTAGGATCTTTCGACCTAAAGCAATTGACCTGTCAAATAATAAAATATCTGCATCAGGATAATTTTTTCTCAGTGATAAACATGCCATAATCCCAGCTGCACCGCCTCCTATTACAATAATCTTCATAGCGAAGAATTATAGCAGGAATTAGAAATCAAAAATTTCACCCAGCCAGTTTTCTTTTTTATGGTGAGGGTTATTGGCGGACTGATTATGGTTTTTGCTGTAATCATTATCATGTTGAGGGCGGTTTTGTTGTGAATTATATGCCTGTTCTGATGTAAAAGGCGCATTGGCATTTGAAGGACCTGCCATTGTTTCCAGCTTTTCTAATTCTCCCTTATCCAGCCATACTCCTCGACATTCTGGACAATAGTCAATAGTAATACCTTTTTTCTCTGTCATTAATAAAGTTTGATTACAATTTGGACATTTCATAATTTTAATTATATCAGAAAAAGTTAGAGCCTGTGAATAATATATTCATACTAAATTTAATTAATGAACGACCACTTGAGTAGTTTTCTGAGTTATCGAATCACCAGATTTGTATTTTGATATAAATTGATTCACTTAAATTGAGCGAAAATATAGCTCGAGAAATATTATATTTTCTTTTGAATATAATGTTTCTTTATTCTTATATCATTTTTTTCAAAAGGGCCAGTTCCAAATTTATAAAACTCCATAGTTGGCATTAAATCTGCCCGAACCATCTTGATTGATTCACGAAAATCCTGATTGAGTTCCGATAACTTGATTAAGAAATATTGTAAAAATTCTGCTTTTATTTCCACGTCAGGAATTTCTTTTAAATTAACTATCTCAAGTGCAAAAGTCAATCTCTTATTAATATTTGTATCTTCATCAGCCAATAGTGCAAAAGAATTTATAGTATTCGCAATTTTTATATTTGAAAATATAATATCCGAAATATTTCCTGGTGTTATTTTACATCCATAATACGCAATTGATGTATCAGACCTGCCATAGTGAAATAATAATGGCAAATCAGTAACGTATCCTTTAAGTTTTTTAATGTCAATTCCAAACTTCTGTAGTTTATTTTTGAGTTCATCATGTCTCATGACATGACCGAAATCATGAATATTATATCTAATCCTTGGTGAGATACCTGAAAGCCTGCATAAGGAAATCAAAAGCTCACCCGTATCATTGGTTTCAATGAAGTAATCTAGTGGGCTATACTGAAATACCATAGGTAAAATACCATATTCGGTTTTGGTAAGTTCTTTATATATTTCAGGATTTGTATATATTAATCTTCTTATCTCAATTGTGAAATCCGACTCGACGGCAATATTTATTTCCAAATCCGAAGCTCCATATGAACCATAGACACTTTTGAAATGGTTTAATAAATAGTCTCTCATACCTTCGCTCAAACCTTCACCTCCAAAAATTGCAGTGATATCATATTTTCTTAGTTCAATATCTGAATTATCGACAAAGGTTTTAAAAAAAGGAGGATATCCTAAAATGACATATTTATAATTTGGTCCAAAAAGCTTTAATGTATTCAAAATTTTCTGTATATCTGGACCTGTGGATTTTAGAATTGATATATCCACTAGAGACATAGAAACATTCATTCCTGTTGCCCATGGACCAAGTGCAAACGCATTTATTACAAAAACTTGTTTATTACGAATTGTATTCTGAAATGAGAACTGTATGATTTTACGAAGTTCTTTTCTTTCCTCATAGCCCCTTACCCAGTTATTCGGCAAACCCGAACTTCCTGAAGACTCATCGACTACTACTCCTTGTGAAGGAATAATGCCATCAATACATTTCTCCTCAACTGTGTATTTTTTTATATAATTTTCTTTATCAATTGAAGGAATCTCCTCAAGAACTGGATTAAAAAGAGAAAATCTTACTTTTGAGAACTCATTATTATTTAAAAAATCTTTATATGCAGGAACTCTTTTTCTAGCTTTAAGAAATATATCCCAGACTTTTGCTCGTCCTGTCCACCATCGTAGGTTTTCAAATCCTGGTATGAAAAGTAATTTGTAAGTATTTGAAGAAAATATTGATATTGCTCCGATTAAAGATGCAATTCGCAAATATATATAAACTAATAATTTTGACATTTTTTTAAGTAATAAAATAATCTTCTGTTTCTAAACGATAGCTTCTTGGAGGTTCTGCAGCATAGCCCATTCTGAATATCAGCCATAATATCTTTTCATTTTCTGTTATATAAAAATATTCCTTTACCTCTCTATTTGCAGTAGGATTGGTAACAAGTGAGCCATAAGGATGAGTTGCAATTCCAAACCTATGTAATTGTAGCCAGAATCTCATAATCATTCTCCCATTCTTAATTAATTCATCAGCAGTCTCAAATCTTGCAAGTAGCCAACCGATTGAACTTGCTCCTGCAGTTGATCGGATATAATATCTTTCAATTATTTTTTTAACTATCGGTAAGAAAACAAGACTTTGATGAGAAAAAAATAACTTCATAAGCCAGCCTGGAAAATAGAAGCATTTGCTCCATAAACCATCTTTTTTCTGTTCGGCTTCACTTGCCGAATATCTTAACCATCCTGCGATTTCATTTCGAATATTTTCTTGGGATAAATCATAAAAAAGTGCTTTTTGGTTAAGTTTCTGAAGAAATAAAATATCTTCTTTTTTTTCTGATACTTCAAAATCATTATCAAAGTCTCTTGCTAGATTTTTTAGTTCATCAATTTGATTAGCAGGAATTTTGCCACCCATGTAAATGCTTCGATTCGTTTTTCTCATTATAATATCTTCAATCGTGAACTTTTCAGTAATTGTTTTATCTTCAGTCAAATTGAAAGTCGCAAACAAAACCGGCTTTTCACCTTCAAAACTCACTTTGTCACTATGTGTTTTTGCCTCAAGTCTATAACCTTTGTTTGCAGCGGCAATACTTATAGTTTCAGCTATGATGCCAAAAGTGAGTAGAGAAAATTTGCTCCCGGGATCGGCATGAACCAGAATTCTTTTTGGGTCATAATAGATTTCACAGTATTTCTCATCAAGAATTTTAAACTTCCATGGCTGCATATTGTGAATACTCGGGGCCCATTTAGCAATATCTATGAGGTTTCTCCATATTGAATCCATCGTTTATTAGTATATTGTAGGACAAAAAAGTAATAAAACAATGATATTTCAAAAGATTTGAGTAAATCAAATTATATTCGCTATACAGCTAATTAAAGCATATAATAAAATAATTATGTTAAATCTAAATTCAATAATGATAGGAACTATGCAATTTGAAAAAATGATTGCATTTTATGGAAAAGTATTTGATAGACCAGCTGATATGAACGACGAAACGTTTAAGGGATGGATGGTTGGAGATTGTTTTATTGGAATAAATAAACATACAGAAATGACGGGCCAAGCCAAAGATTTTGGAAGAGTTATGTTTAATTTCCAGACAAAAGAAATCAAAGAGGAATTTGAGAGAATGGTTAAAGCAGGAGCTACCATTATTAAAGAGCCATATTCCATGGATGGAAGCGAAAATCCTCAAATAGCAACATTAGCTGATCCGGATGGTAATTATTTCCAGCTTATGCTTCCATGGGAGGGCTCATAAATATAGGTTGAGCTTGTGCAATTCGGATAATTTATTGTTTTGATTTAGAGACAAGTTACTTGTATTACAAAAGAAAAACTATTTGGGATTATTCTTTACACGTTTCGAGGTTGAAAAAGGAATTATAAAAGATTGGGAACTTTCAGAACTTATAAAACCTCTAATTGAGCAAGGATCAGTTCGTGTAGATCCTAATTGGCTTCCATTTATAGCTACAGTTCGAACTTCTTATTGGATGGAGACGGTGGATCTGCATCAAGAGAATATTGAATTGATTGAAGAGATAATAGATGTCCAAACAGGACTACTTTGACAACCGAATGTCAATCTAGTATAGTCCATACATGCAGAGAACAAGAGTCGCAGAAACTCAATTAGTAAATCATTTTGGTAAATATAGTCAAGCGCTTGTGCTTTTAGGAGCAAGACAGGTTGGGAAATCGACATTACTTAAGCGAATCTTTCCAGAAGCAAACTATTTACTTTTTGACTTGGAAGAAATAAAAAAGGTATTTGAAAGTTATAATTTAGAAACATATAAAAGTTTATTGGGACAAAATAAACAAGTAATTTTAGACGAAATACATTTATTATCGAATCCTGGTAGAGCAATCAAGATAATGCATGATTTGCTGCCAGATCTACAAATAATCGCCACTGGTTCATCTTCATTCCATATTAAAAACAAAACTTCCGAAAGTTTGGCTGGAAGAAAAATTGAATATCATCTTTATCCTCTTACATTTGGAGAATATCTTTTTCAGCAAGGTTCAGAAAAAGAAATTTCCACACCATTTATTGCAAACATTAAAAACAAATTCGAAGGTATAGCTCGAATTTATAATGTCGAGGAGATAATTCATCATGTTTTATCCTATGGATTATATCCAGAACTTTTAAATCTTGCAGACAATAAAGAATATTTAATGGAACTTTCATCCAGCTCAGTTTTTAAAGACATTCTAGAATTAAACCTTATTGAAAACAAAGCAAAAGGGCGTGATTTACTAAAACTCCTGGCGTATCAAATCGGTAACCTAGTAAATTATGAGGAAATAGGAGCGAAACTATCAATGGATAGAAGAACGGTTGAGAGATATATAGAGATTTTTGAACAAAGTTTTTTACTTTATCGATTATATCCATATAGCAAGAACAATAGAAAAGAAATTGGCAAAGCTCCAAAAATTTATTTTTGGGATATTGGACTTAGAAATGCAATTATAAATAATTTTGATGACGTGAATCTAAGAACTGATGGTGGTGCCTTATTTGAAAATTTTATAATCAGTGAAATCAAGAAAGAAATAGATTATTTACATTTGAACTATCAAGTAAATTATTGGAGATTAAAATCAGGATCTGAAGTAGATCTAGTTATCTCAAACAGCAAAGAGTTAATTGGTTGTGAGATTAAATTAACATCTGGATCTATATCGGTGGCTTTTAAAAATAGCTATCCCGAGGCAAGTACACATGTTTTGAATAGTCGGAATTTCTTTTAAGGTATTTAGAGAAAAAGTTTTAGTCTGAATATGTTTAAATATACACGATTTGATGGCTTCCATTTATACATACAGTTCGAACTAAATATTGGGCGGAGACTTTTGAACTTTGCCAAAAAGCCCAGCTTGAATTAACAGAATTTCAAGAAATTTCTGATAAAATCAATTTATAAAAATGTCAAAAGTAATATCAAGAAATCCATCAAGGAACTATGAAGTAATCGGTGAAGTAGATTTCTCAACTGAATTAGAAATTAAAGAAAAAGTTTCTAATTCTAGAAAAGCATTCAAATCTTGGAAAGAAATTGGAATTAAAAAAAGAGTGGAATTGCTTCGTAAGGTGCAGCAAGCAATACTCGCAAGAAAAGAAGAAATTGGAGTATTAACTTCAAAAGAAATGGGAATGCCAATTTCCAGGAGTATACCTGATGTAGAAGATGCACTTTTAAATTATATGGAATGGTATTTAAATAATGCAGATGAAGCGATAAAACCACAAATCACTTTTGAAAATGAAACAGAAATCCATAAAAATTTTTATGAGCCTACTGGGGTTGCAGCCGTAATTTCACCATGGAATTTTCCAATTTCAAATTTTGTGTGGGGAGTTGTTCCTAATTTACTTGTCGGCAATACTGTTGTTTATAAGCATTCAGAAGAATGCGCTCTAACGGCAAAATTAATGGAAGAAATAATATCTGAATGTAATTTACCTGAGGGCATTTTGAGCTTTGTGCATGGAGATGGAACCATCGGAGAAATACTACTTAACCAGGAATTAGATTTGATCTCTTTTACAGGAAGTACAAAAACTGGAAAGCATATTTATGAATTTGCGGGAAGAAAGTTTATTAAATGCCTTGTTGAGCTTGGTGGCTCAGCACCTGGAATTGTCTTTGAAGATGTTGATATTGATACCATTATTCCAATTATTTCCGATCAGAAGATGTGGAATTCTGGACAAATTTGTGATGGATTAAAAAGACTTATTGTTCATGAAAGTATTTTTGAAGAATTAGTTGACAAACTCTCTCGCAATCTACTAACAATCAAAGTTGGCGATGCAGAACTTCCACAGACAGAAATGGGACCACTGGTGGCAGAAAGACAATTAAAACTTGCACTTGAACAATTAGAAGATGCTAAAGCTAAAGGTGCAAAAGTCATCACTGGTGGTAAAAAGCCAGAAGGTCTTGAAGGAGCTTTTTTAGAGCCTACGATATTGATAAATATAAACCCTGAAATGAAAGTCTGGAAAGAGGAAGTATTTGCTCCAATTCTACCGATTGTTAAATTTATAACTGAGGAAGAGGCAATCAAACTTGCTAATGATACAAGTTTTGGACTTGGAGGTTATATTCACACAAAAGACTTAGCAAGAGCTTCAAGAGTTGCACTACAATTAGAAACTGGAATGATCAGTGTCAATGGAACAAATTATGTTTGTCCTTTTAATGTTTTTGGAGGAACTAAGTCTTCTGGAAAAGGAAGAGAGCATGGATTGATTGGACTTAGAGAGCTTTGTGAGATTAAGTTGGTAGCAATGAATAAATAAAATGGAAATCTTCAACCTTGGAAAAAAATTAATGTATGGAGTTTTTTATGTAGAAATATTTGAGGAAGAAAATTTTACGCATTTCCGCTCGATATTTAATGAGAAATATTATAATTTCATATTGCCAAAAGTTATAGCAAAAGATCTTGATTTTTCTCTTATCGAAAAGATTGGAAAGCAGGAAAAGTTTCTTGGTAAAGAAATTTCTTACTATATTCCAGAAAATCTACTCGAAGAGTATAAACCAGTTTTGGAATCTCAAAATTACGAATTTTTGTGGGATGATGTTTATAT
>CAZHCC010000006.1:0-20512 GCA_964530975.1 uncultured Candidatus Saccharibacteria bacterium | reverse complement strand
AGCCGTATCCAGCTTATACTTAACCATTGCAATTATTGGCAGCTTTATGGTAATTGTGCTAATATTTTATTATATAAGTGCTAAACTTAAAATAAATGGAAGATCCTACCAATAACAATGATCAATTAGATCCTAAATGGAAAGAACAAATTGCCAAGAATTGGGGCAACTATTGCTCATCCTGTGGTTCATTTAAGGATACTACTTCACTTAAGTTTCTCAGGAAATTTGGTATGTCATATCAATATATATCTGAATGCACACAATGCGGACTTAAGACCATAATAACTTTAATTCCTAATATTGGGATGCAAGTTACTCAGATTCGAACTGATGTTTCACCAAGTGAATTTGATAAATTTATTTCTCCCTTAACTTCTAATGATTACTTAGAATTTTATTCAAGGATTAAGGATTTAAATAGTACTTCAGATTTAATAAAGTATTTAAATAAGTAAATTATTTATTTTTATATAATTTAATCCAGTCAATATCACTAAGTTCCGCAGGCCTCGAATTTGATAATATGCCTATAGATTCCAGCTTTACATTAGTGAATCCCAGTGGTTTCAAATTGTTAAGAATTGTCTTACGAGGTGCCGAAAACCCCTGCTTAATAAACTTAGAAAGCTGTTTTGGATCGTCCACCATTGGCTCGATTTTTTCAAAAGTAATTGTTGCGGACATAACATTTGGTATAGGATAAAAATGTTTCCCTGGAATTAAAAATCTCATGTCTGCTTTTGAAAAGATTCTTGCAAATACGGAAAGAAAGTCTGATTTGGGTGGCTTAGAGGTATAATTTTCCGCAACTTCCTTCTGCAGAATGAATGCAGCATTTGACCAGTTAAGAGTAGAAGTAAATAAATTATATATAATTCGTTTCGCAACATTATATGGAAGTGATCCAATAACTTTTACATTCCCATATTTATTCAATTCAGAAAAATCAAAATTAGCCGCATCACCAAAAATCAATTCATAATTATCATAATTTTCCAAAACTTTTCTTAACGCTGTTTCTTTATCCCGGTCTAGCTCTATCAAAATTACTTTCTTAGCTCTTTCACATAAACTATATGACACAACACCAATACCAGGTCCTATTTCTACAACTACATCATTCTCTTTATCAAGTTTCAGCAAATCTAGAAACCTGAATAAAGAACCCTGATTTATTAAAAAGTTCTGTCCAAAACTTTTTTTAATACCACCACCAAGTCTTTGAGTGAGATTCCGTACAACCAAAAGATTAGCTAGTGATTTTTGTTCAAAATTATTATCGATCATTTTTTGTAAAATATAATTCATAAATACCAGCAATTACACAAGCAAAAAAATAAAAACCCGAAGTAATACTAAAACTCAAGATTAAATTATGTATATCATGTTTTGATGTTGTAAAAACTATAATTTGAACAATTGAAGCCAAAATTGGTATAAAAGTATAAATTCGTTTTTTTAAAGATAGTAACCAATTTGACAAAATATAAGCAGCAGACATTAAGGCTGTAAATATCAAAAAATAAAGTACATCAGGCCCATCGAGTACAATAAATTCTGATTTCAAAATATGAAGAAAAATATCTTTAATCAAATAGCATACAATTGCACCCGCTGAACCAATTCCTACTGAAACAAATAATGTATAAAAAAAGGTAAACTTCTTTGTAAATTTTGATTTGCTCCCAAGTGATAGAAAGAGTCCTGCTGTGAAATACAATCCATAGAAAATAATTTTTCTGAAAATCTGCAATACATTATATTCAGTCTGAGCCTGTAAATTTGATGCAAGTGCTTTAAAGGAATAAGCGATGTCAAAATTGGAAAAAAACTCTGTACCTGCTGTAAGAATAAATGAATTCAAAAATGCAGTCTTGAGTCTGTACTCACTGACTTCATGAGCTGAATTTCTGAAATATTTAAGATCAAAACAGGGGATTAACGATAATCCCATTGCAATAATCGCCCCCGTAAAAACTCCGTATATACCACCCCCTAGGACTACACCAAATACATAGGCGAGTATTGTGCGTCCTAAAGTCTCAATGTTAAGTGATATTACAGGTACCAGGAAATTCTCATCAAACTGCATTAAACCCCGGAAACAATAAACAATAAATGTAATAAATGCTAATAGTATGAGGAGGAAAGTCGTAATAATATTTCCATTTTGTGTAAAAATAGTTACCAAATAACCTGTTATCAGGACAAGTACTAAAAAAGAGATAAGTATAAATACTGCTCTATTTTTATTTCTTTTAATAACTAGCTGAAATTTCCCCAAAATTGTATCTCCATAAATAGTGAACATCCTCATTGCCACTAGCGCAGGAATTCCCAGAATCAAAACAATACTATTGTAAGCTACATAAAGGTTTGCGAGTGTTTTGTCCGGAAGTGCGAGAAGAATAAAATTAGTAAGAAAACTAAAAATATTTCCAATATTTCCACCAATTAGAATGATTAAATTATCTTTAATTAATTTTGATCGTGACATTATCTATTCTTATTATCGATGGCCCAGGTGATGATATTATTTAATAGAGTTATAAATAGCGATGAAACGATTATTATCGAGAGAAACGATAATTTAATTGCCTCGACTTCAATATTATCATTAAAAATAGGACCTATTGAGCCGTCCTGAACTATAAACCCTGGAATAATGAGTTTAAAGAAATAAATGTAAACGCATCCGATAATAAAATTAAATAAACCCAGTGTAAGCATGTTTACTGGAAGTGTAAAAAATTTTATTAATGGAATAAATACTGTATATGTTATTGAGAGTAGCAATGCAAAAAAGAGGTAGGAGCCCATACCAATTATTTCAAACCCATTAATTAGATTATCAACAATAAAAAGTATTGCCACAAAACTGAAGAAACGTATTATCAATGGTTTCATACGAGAAATAATACATCAATACTACAATTACGAAAAGGATGTATAGTCAAAATCAAATAAATATTTTATATTATACTGTTATATGGCTGATATAAGTTCTACATTCAATTTGCTCTATAAAGTAGATGCCCAAAAGACCTTTGTGGACAAGTTATATGATTTTGTAATTGGTCCTGGACGTTTAATTGTAGTTGGAGTCATGCTTGTTATTATAGCTGTATTCAGTTATAGGTTCTTTCTCGACTCTACTTTACGTGATGAACGCAAAAAAATGGACTCTCTCAAAAGACAGGTAGAGAATTTTGTTATCCCTAATGAAAAAAAATTACAAGGCTCGCTTACTAGAACTGAGAATTATGCCAAGTATAGTTTAATGTATCGAGATGGCGGAAGTACTGAGGATCCTACCTCTGTGGAAGGCAAGTTACATTACCTATCTACAAATTATGATCAAATTATGTCATTAAAGAATGCAAAGTTTGTGGATTCAATTACTGTATCCGAATACAGTGTAAGCTATTCTAATGATCGAACTACCGTTAAGATAACCGGTGCAACTAGCACCTTTATTATTGTTGATCAATTTGTAACCGAGCTCAAGAAATTAGATACAGTTGAGGATGCCGCGTCAACAACAATAGGTGCAAGTAAGCAGGATAAACCTAGGTACCAGATTGATATAAAATTAAAGAAATAAGCAATAATGCCCAATAATCAGACAATACCACATTACCAAGCTAATCTGTATGATATTTTCTATGCTTCTAAGGCAAAGAAAACATATACAAATATTGGTGTAAGTCTTATTCTAATTATTGTTTTTCTGGCTTTTGCATTAGTCCCTACGCTTACTACTCTTGATGATATCCAGGATAAAATTATTGCTTTCAAAAAAGTGAATACCGGTTTGAAAACTAAAATCGAATCGATTAAGAAGCTTTCTACACAAAGAGAAACTAATGATGATGGCGGCTTGAAGAATGAGATTGATTTCCTTGATAAGGTATTTGTATCAAATTTGAATTTAAATTCGATATATATAAATTTATCTAGAAGGGCAAAAAATTCAAATATTAAAATACAATCTATAACCCCTAATTACCCGCAAGATAGTTCAAGTGAAATAGGTGATTTCGTACTTAATGCACCAAGTGATATATCTTATGAATTACAAGTATCTATTCTAGCTCCGGACCGACAGTCACTTGTTGATTTCGTCAAAAGTCTTGAAGGCCCCAGAAATATCCCTATTCCTATCCGAATAAAATCTTTATTGATATCTGATCTACAAGAGGAAGCAAAAAGCAGGACTAAAACAAATAACGATACTAATTCAAATCAAGCAGAAACAGGTATTAATGCTGATATAACTATCATTGTTTATCTGGACAATTCAAGATACACCCAAGACCCGACTTCCAGCCAATAATCCTGTATATTAAGAGAGTATTTTGATAAAATCAATTATGAATTCGAAATCTCGAGGTGAAACTTTAGGTTTACCTGGTGTCATTAAGATAACTTTTAGTACAAATCTAATTATTAAGTTTATTGCTTTTATTGGTGGTATACTCCTTTTATTACGATTGAGTGATGCTCTTTTGACCATATTTATCGCATTTATAATTATGGCAGCGATAAAACCTGCAGCAACATACATCAATATACGTTTTCGATTATCTGAGGGAGCTTCTATATCTCTTGTTTTTGTTTTAATACTCACTATTTTTAGCTTGACACTGTATACAGTGGGAAGTCCATTAAGCACTGAAATCTCGCGATTTGCAGATAATATTCCGGAATTTTCAAGAAGCACAGTCCAGTGGATTTCAGATATTCCAATAATTCATAATAATTTAAATCAGGAACAGTTGCGTAGTTTTTTCGATAATTTATATAGTGGTCTTGCCGAACAGTTTAATCTTGTGGCGAATACAATTGGCAATGCATTAATCGGAGCATTTCAGGGTATTTTTCAGACTTTATTTATTTTAATTTTTGCTATTTATTTGTATCTCGAAAGGGAATCAATAAAGTCATTCATTGTTCGTCTTTTCAAACTCAAAAGAAATAAATTTAATCTTGTTTATGATCGGATTGAGTCACAGTTGGGTGCATGGGTCCGTGGACAGTTATTTCTAGGTCTCTCGGTTGGAATTTTGACATATATCGGCCTTCTTGTTCTTGATATAAAATACGCATTACCCTTAGCTATTTTGGCAGGTGTGCTAGAAATAATTCCTGTAATAGGACCAGTTGTTACTGGAATAATTCTCACTTTAGTTGGTGTTAGTATTGATCCAATAAAGGGTTTACTTGCTATGTTGCTTTCATTCTTTATCCAACAGGTAGAAAACAATTTGCTGGTGCCATGGATAATGCAAAGGGCTGTGGGGCTTTCGCCGGTTCTAACAATTATCTCAATTTTAGTAGGTCAATCATTATTTGGTATCATAGGTGCCATAATTGCCGTACCATCCGCTGCGATGCTGACTGTAATTATAAATACATTCCTTGATGATAGGGATAATAAGCTTATTTCTGCTAGGAACCCTGATATTAAGGAGCCTTTATCTATTAATAAAAAACTATAAAAGGAAAATTAGCACTTGATATTTGTTTCTGCTAGAATTTGATCACTATGTCGTCTGATTATTATGAAATACTAGGTGTAAGTAAAACTGCAACCGATCAAGAAATCAAAAAAGCCTTTCGTAAGAAGGCTGTTGAGTTGCATCCTGACAGAAATAAAGCTCATGATGCTGCTGAGAAGTTTAAGAAGATAAATGAAGCTTATCAAGTACTTTCGGATTCTCAGAAACGGAAGATGTACGATCAGTATGGCTCTAATGCATTTCAGGGTGGTGGTAATCCCTTTGGAGGACAAGGCCATAGTCGTGATATGCAATTTGATTTCTCAGACATTTTTGGGGAAAGTTTTGATTCCATTTTTGGCAATGCAAATCCATTTGAACAAATTTTTGGAGGTTCGCGAGGCTCCAAACCAAAGAAGGGTGAAGATTTGGCGGTTAGAATTGATATTACACTTAAAGATGTGATTGAGGGACCGGAAAAAGAAATTGAATATCGCAGAAAGGAGGCCTGTTCGACTTGTGGGGGGAAGGGTGGTGAAAAGGTTAAACAATGTCCAACCTGCACTGGTACAGGACGGGTAAAACAGGTAACGAGGTCGCTTTTTGGTAATGTGCAAGTAGTACGCGAATGTACTGATTGCAATGGAACTGGAAATAAAATAGAAGAAAAATGTAAGATTTGTAAAGGGTCTAGCATTATTGATGCCTTAAAGAAAATAAAGATTAGAATCCCTTCCGGTATTGAGGGGGGGATGAATCTTCGGTTTATGGGCGAGGGAAATGCCGGAAAATTTAATATACCTGCTGGTGATTTGTATGTGGAGATTAATGTGAAAAAGGATAAATTCACTCGTATTGGAGATAACTTGCAAATTGAAAGAGATTTTCCAATATACTCTCTTGTATTGGGAGATAAATTTGAACTAGAAACTTTTGACGGTATAAAAGAAATTACTATAACTGAAGGTACTGATATCGGTACTATCATAAAAATTGTGGGATTAGGTGTCCCAAATATTCGAACAAAGAAAAGGGGTGATATATTTCTAGGAGTGAAAGCTGAAATACCAAAAAAATTATCTTCTGAAGAACGGGATTATTACCACAAATTACAGTCTTTAAACGCAAATAAGAAAAAAAGTTTTTGGAATTAAGTTATGATATTTAATCGTAAAAATTTAACTCCGCCCAGTGAAACTAAAACAATCAGAACTCCAGCGACACCATTACGCAAGAATTCAATATTAAGAAAATTTAGTCTGAATTTCAGTTTGAAGAAATTACTTATTATTTTATTTATAATAAATCTTATTTTCGGAATTATATTTGTTTTCTATTATCTAATAGCTGAATATAAAATTGATAAGTATAAAATCAGCAAATTAAGTTATTTAAACGAACAAAAAGTAAATAACGTAATGTCCGATTATCTATCTACTCCATTAATACGTATTGATACAGATGGAATTCAAAATGAATTGGTCAAGAAAACCGTATACATAAAGAAAATAAGTGTTTCAAAAAGCATTATAGATGGAATCGTAATTGATATTGTAGAAAATGAACCAAAAGTAATTTTGAAAATACCGGATGATAAGCTTTTCCTCGTAACCATCGATTATCGAATTATCGAAATTATCGATGTAAATGAAGTTTCACAAATTACGAAGTTAAACTATCTATCAAATGATTTAACTGATCCAAATCTATCTTTGACCATAGAAAAAATTTTGAGAATTATGGCTAATCCCAAAAATACTTTTGACGGTGTTTATAGCTTTGATAATTTTGGTAATTTATCTATACTGCAAGAGAGTAATAGATTTGTGAGATTTGACCTTAATGAAAGATTTTTTACTATTGACGAACAAGTTAGTTTACTGCAAGATACTTTAGCTAAAAATAGAAATTTTAGTGAGATTGATTTAAGATTTAATTACTTGTTGATCAAATAATATTTTAATATAAATGTCTAGACAAATTATTACAGCAATCGATGCGGGATCTTCCAAAATAACTACAGTAATTGCCGCAATAGATGAAGAAACGATGCAGCCTAGTGTCATTGGCACCTCAGTCACTGCTTCACAGGGTATTAAAAAGGGAGTGGTTGTAAATATTGCCGAAGCTGTTAACGCAATTAATGAATCATTATCTTTTGCCGAAAAAATGGCCGGTATCACTATTTCACAAGCAGTTGTGTCTATTAGTGGTAAAAATATATTTTCAAACAATACAAAAGGGGTTGTAGCCGTAACTGATGAAGAGATTTCATTTGATGATGTACAAAGGGCTGTAGAAAGCGCAAAGACAGTTGCGATACCACAGCAGGTACGTAAGATAATTCATGTACTTCCTCGAGAGTATGTGGTTGATTCTCAAGGAGGTATTCGAGAACCCGTAGGTATGACAGGTTCAAGACTTGAGGTTGATGCTCATATCATTTCTGCTCTTACGACCACAGTACATAATATAGAAAAAGCGTTTCAGCAATTGGGTATAAAATGTATTCCTGTGTTTTCTGGGCTTTCAAGCTCACAGTCTGTTTTAACTAAAACAGAAAAAGAACTAGGAGTAATGGTACTTGATATTGGCTATGGTACTACAACTATTACTATATATCAGGAAGATG
The DNA here is from genome assembly GCA_964530975.1 of uncultured Candidatus Saccharibacteria bacterium. Taxonomy (GTDB): domain Bacteria; phylum Patescibacteriota; class Dojkabacteria; order JAOAGR01; family JAOAGR01; genus CAZHCC01. Next base: position 12,376 of record CAZHCC010000006.1, on the reverse strand, counting down.
CTATTTCATATAGTGGCTGCATAATCCTTGGCGGATATTCAATTACAAGTGACTTAGCGGTAGGTTTACAAATACAAAGTGATGATGCCGAAAAACTCAAAACAAATATTAGTAAATTCATAGTAAATAAAACACAAAACCAAAATATACCCCAATCAAGGAATATGCCTTCTTACTTAAGAGCAGATTTAGAAAAAGATTCGAATACTATAACCATTGATCATGATGATGATTTAATTGATCTTTCTTCTTTACAAATTTCAAACCTGCAAAAACTTTCAAAAAAAATGTATGAGGAAATTGTTTTAAGTAGACTTGAGGAAATGTTTCAAATGGTTGCTGACCAAGTTTCAATTGCAGGATTTTCAGTAAAGCAGCCTGCAGGCATTGTACTTACAGGTGGAGGAGCAAACTTGTATAATATAGATAAGAGCGCTTCTAAATTTTTTGGTGTGCCTGCAAGGGTGGGTATGCCACAAGGCGTTACTGGTCCATTGATCGATGAAATTACAGGGTCTGAGTTTGCATGTGTGCAGGGACTAATTCTTAAAGGAGTTGAATTCTATACGACTAATGGAGGTGGATTCGATGATAATGCAAATCAAGGAAATGGAAATTTTTTGAGCTCAATTGGAAACTTATTTAAGAAATTTATGCCATAATAAATAAATATGCTTATTAAACCTCAAACAACAAATATAAATGCGAAGATAATCATCTGCGGCGTCGGTGGTGCCGGTTGTAATGCGGTAGATTCAATGATCAGCTCTGGAGATGTCCAGGGTGTAGAGTTTATTGCTATAAATACAGACTCTCAAGTACTTGAAAAGTCCTCAGCTCCAACAGCTATAACAATTGGTAAAGATTTGACAAAAGGACTTGGAGCAGGTGGTAATCCACAAGTAGGAAGACAAGCTGCTGAGGATAGTGTCGAATATCTAAATGAGTCATTAGCAGGAGCGGATATGGTATTTGTTACATCCGGAATGGGAGGTGGTACAGGTACTGGTGCTTCTCCAATAATTGCAGGGATCGCAAAGGGATTGGGAGCTCTTACTGTCGGGGTTGTAACTAAGCCCTTCGTATTTGAGGGGGGTCGCAAAATGGAAGTTGCAATGAAAGGAATTGAAGAATTGCGTTCCAAAGTTGATGCCCTGATTGTTATTCCAAATCAAAGAATTTTAGAAATTATTGATCGTAATGTTACTTTCAAGCAGGCTATGCAGAAGTCTGATGAAATCCTTAAGAATGCCATCCAGAGTATTTCAGATATTATTACTCAAACGGGTCAAATTAACGTTGACTTTGCTGATGTCAAGGCGATCATGCAAGATGCTGGTACAGCCCTAATGGGAATTGGAATTTCAAGTAATAAAGATACTCGAGCAATCGATGCCGCTAAGATGGCGATTCATTCTCCAATACTTGATTATTCTATAGATGGGGCTAAAGGTGTACTTGTTACAATAAGAGCTTCCGCACAGGTATCAATGATCGAAATTTCTGAAGCTATTGAAGTAATTCGTGGTTATGTCGATCCTAATGCACTTATCAAAATGGGTGTGCTCATTGATGATAATGCAGGTGAGTCCATTAGTGTTACAGTTCTGGCTACAGGATTTGATATTGATCCGATAATAAAGGAAATACAGCAAAGAAAGCTTGCAGATCAAAAAAGAAGAGACGATCATAATAACTATAGTATGAATATGCCAGCGTCTTCAACACAAATCCAGCAGTCTAGACCTTCGAATTCCAAACCATCTCAAATTCAAACTAAATCTGATGGTGAACGGGGGGCTGGAGAAGATGATTTAGACACTCCTGCCTTTATGAGGAGGAGAGTAGGCTAAACCCGAGCTATTTATGGTATAATTTGATATTTGCTACCCAAATTTAGGGTTATGAATGATTACAAAGTCCTGTTCGAAAAACTTGGTTTAGATAAGTTTAATGATATAAAGATCCTTGAAGAGGGTCTTACACATCGTTCTTTTAGTAGAGATCATAATGAACGTTTAGAGTTTCTGGGAGACGCGGTTCTGGAATTAGTAATTACGGAACGACTATACCATGAATTTAAAGATCGGCCCGAAGGCGAACTTACCAGTTTTCGATCTGCAATCGTGAAAACAGAAAGCCTTGCGGAAGAGGCTGTGAGAATGGGTCTTGGTGATTTCATACTTATGTCAAAGGGTGAAGAGGCCACAGGAGGAAGGCTTAGACAATATATACTTGCAGATGTTTTTGAATCAGTTATTGGTGCAATATATCTGGACCAGGGGTATGAAGTATGCAAGAATTTTATAGTAGGTCATTTATATTATAAGATGGAGAACATTGTTCATAAACGGCTGGATATTGATGCTAAATCCCGCTTACAGGAGTTAGTACAAGAAAAGTATAAACTTACTCCATTCTACAGAGTGATAAAAGAAGAGGGTCCCGATCATGAAAAGGTTTTTTCTGTTATAGCTGTTATTGGAGAAAATGAATATGCTATTGGATCGGGTAAATCCAAACAAATTGCTGAGCAAGATAGTGCGGAGAAAACGCTGATTATGATGGGATTATAGTTTAGTATTATTTTAATTAAGTATCTAAAATTTGATTGGGTCTCTTCAATGAACAAATATCCTTGAATTCTTGAGTGTTTGCAAAGATTTTAAAATTGATGCAAATTTAAAATCAATGCTGGGAAAGTAAAAAACTGGCGATCACATCAGGGCTCGAACCTGAAACCTACTCCTTAGAAGGGAGTTGCTCTATCCAATTGAGCTATGCGATCTAATAAAATTCCTGTATAAATATTTTGGAGGATGCACTTCGCTAAAAATAGCTGTGGTAATTTGTCCACATATAGATTTGGTGAAGTGGTGAGGCGTACTGGATTCGAACCAGTGACACGCGGCTTAAAAGGCCGCTGCTCTACCGACTGAGCTAACGCCCCTCACAGATAGACAATTATATTAATCAAGAACTTTAGAATAATACAGTCTAACCTCTTAAATATCAACATCTAAACGTTTATAATCAGAAAAATGTCCCAGAAAAACCTAAACTCTCTAGAGATAAACATGTATATTGGCAAAAAAATATCTGAAGCCCGAAAAGAGTTTGGTATCACTCAACAGGCATTGGCAGATTACCTAGGTATTTCGAGGATTGCTATGAGTTATTATGAAAGCGGTAAGAATAGAATTGCTATTCCTCAGCTTGCTATTCTTGCCAAGGCTTTGGGGAAACGGATAGAATATTTTATAGGAAATTTATTTGACGATTTTAGGACTAGAAAAAAAACAAGAATTGAGACTTATAATATTGATGAAAATATTTCATTCGAACTCGAGATGTCCATGCGTAACTTCCTGCGACTCAGAGGCTGTACAAATAATGAAATTAATAAAATTTCAAATTTACTCCTTGCAAAGCTTGAGGAAGAAATAAATCGATCAATGGATGAATAATGATAATCTATTGACAGATGATCAAAATAAACATAGTCTCACAAAAGTTATCTACTAAAATATAATGGCAAGAAAAAAAATCATAGAAAAGAATAGCAATACTGAGGATGAAGAAATAGTCCAAAGTACTGTTGAAATTACTGATGCAGAAGAGGCCGTAGATGACGAATTAGTCGAATTGCCTGATGAAGAGGTTGCAGAAGTCGTTGAATTATCTGATATACCTATTGAGCAATTTTTAAAGGATCCGAAGATGTCAATGATTACTGAGGAAACCGATGTAGAGGAAACTACTGCATGGTGCCCTGTATGTAATGAACATACAATTTTTGTAGACAAAACCTGCACAGTTTGCGGTTTTACCAAAAACACTAAAAAGTCAAAAGACAAAGATGATGAAGAGGAGAGTACAGAATCGACATTTGAATTAATGCCAAGTGATGATGTCATTGATGAGATGAATATGTATTCTGGCGGTTATGATGATGAAGAAAAGGCGGATTACTAGAAGATTTGGTTTTTTCCCTCAAAATCGGCATTGAGAATTAACTTTTTCGCATAAAAATGGTCTTAGAATTGAATAAGTTAAAGATCTATTCAAATTAAACCAAAAAAATAGTATAATTCCAAAGATTATGAAAGCCGGAATACATCCAAATTATAATAAAGATGCGAAAGTTAGATGCTCTACTTGCGGTACAGAATACAATTTTGGGACTACTGTAGACTCCTTGACAGTTGCTATTTGTGCTAAATGCCATCCATTTTATACAGGTGAACAACAAGTTATGATAGATACAGCAAACAAAATCAGCTCATTCAAACAAAAAATGAATAAAGCTGAGGAATTAAAGAAAAGGCTTGCTGAAATCGAGTTAAAACGTAAGGAAAGAGAAGCTTCTAAAGTTGGAGTGATTGGTCAGAAGAAAGTAACATTAAAAGATCTTTTAGCTGCTAAACAAAAAAAAGCTGAATAATTATTAAAATATTCCAAAAAGGCCCGTAAGGGTCTTTTTTTTGTTTTCGTCAGATACTGAGGTATACTCATTTACGAAATACACATAATTAAATGGATAAAGTAAATATAGAAAATCTACGTACTGAACTTAATTTACTTAATAAAAAGCTTGAAGATCTATCTTCTATCGACTCTCGTCAATTAGGGAACCTATTCTCCCGTCAATCAGAGTTAAATGATATTGTTTCCCTTTATGATCAAATCGAGAATTTGAAGAAAGAGCAAAGTGAGGCAATACAGCTTTCATATGGTAATGATGAGATGGCAGATTTGGCTAAAATTGAGCTTGAGGAGATTTTACATAAGCTTGAGGCCAAAGAAAGTCAACTTAAATTACTACTCGTGCCAGCAGATCCAAATGACAATAAAAATGTAATTATCGAGATACGGGCTGGTACTGGTGGAGAAGAAGCCTCACTCTTTGCGGGAGATTTATTCCGAATGTTTACACGTTTTGCAAATCTTAAGAAATGGCAAGTTGAGCTTATTTCAATATCTGAATCCGAAAATGACGGAATAAAGGAAGCTATTTTCAAACTTATCGGAAAAAATGTTTATAAATCATTAAAAAATGAATCTGGAGTTCATCGCGTCCAAAGAGTGCCTGTAACAGAAGCAGCAGGCAGAATTCATACCTCAGCTGCTAGTGTGGTGGTAATGCCTGAAGTAGATAAAGTTCAGGTTCAGATTCGACCGGAGGATATAGAATTCTCAACTTCCAGATCAGGTGGAGCGGGCGGGCAAAATGTAAATAAAGTTAATTCAAAAGTAACTATGGTCCATATACCATCCGGTATTCAGGTTCAAGTATCTACAGAGAGGAAACAGGAACAAAATAGGGAAATAGCCATGGATATGATACGCGCAAAACTTTATCAAATAGAATTAGAAAAGCAGCAGGGAGAGATTTCGGATATACGTAAAACAAGTATTAAGACCGGGGATAGATCAGATAAAATCAAAACATATAATTTCCAGCAGGATCGCTTAACAGATCATCGTATAAAAAGAAGCTGGTTTGGATTACCGAGGGTCCTTAATGGAGAAATTGACGATATTCTTGAGACAACTGCGGTGATGTTGAGTAGTGGTGAGATTGGGGGAGTAGAATAAAACAAGACTTTCTCAATTGTACTATGGATTGTATAATAATATATGAATAAATACTTTACTGTTGATCGATTGGGCAATTATAAACCTGGAACAAATATAACTGGTCAATCAATAGAACAATTTGCAGGAAATATGCCTGCTGAGCTTGTGGAGACTATGAAGTTAAATTTTCCTGAAGGTTTGAATGGGCTTGAATTACAATATGGTCTCTGGGCTCACCCTTTATTGACAAGGATTGAGACAGAAGAAGCTGAATATTTTGTAAATGGCAAACAAAGAGATGCAATTACTGAGTTATTCTATGAATTATATCGAAAGGCACATTTTCCGAGGTCTCCATCAAGGATGAGTTGTGTATATGGTACAGTGGATCTAGATGAGGCAAGAGAGTTTAGAAGAAATTATGGTCAACCAACACAGAATATATACGAGGTTCACTCACAATTACCTGGACATACTGGTGATATGAATGGTTTATTGATCAGCATCCCATTTTCGTCAATCCTAAGAAATGCTGATCTATATTGGAGGGGGCAGCAGGTCACAAACGAACAACCATTTTGGGAAACATTAATCCCTTTTCCAGCTGAGGTAATTCGTATCGTTGATGCAGGGAAAAGAGAAATGATAGCTAGAGGAGCGGTAATGGATGCTTTCAGGACAATAATGTTGAGATATGCCGCTAGAAGAAATAGCGACAAATAACTCAAGCACTGTATGTATTATATGTGAGATCATGTAATTTATCATCTAAAAAAATTAAAACTCCTTGATTTCTCAAGGAGTTTTATTATCAATTGACCTTTAAAATTACTTCTTCTTCGCGACTAAGTCTTTTAAAGTTTTACCAGCTTTAAATGCAGGGATTTTGGCTGCAGGTAGCTGAATTTTTTCAGTAGGTTTCTGAGGATTTACACCAGTTCTTGCTCTTCTATGTCTTACCAAGAAGGTTCCGAAACCAGTAATTAATACTCTATCACCGGAAGCTAATGCCTCAGAGATTGCATCAAAAACAGCATCAACAGCTGCTTTAGCATCTTTTAGGGTGCTACCAGTTTTAGCTTGTACTTTTCTTTCTAGGTCTAGTTTTAACATTTATATTGTCACCTCCTTTCAGTTCGAGGATGCTTTAATATAGGGAATTTCCGGCTCTTATTCAAGATATAGCCAAAATACAGCACTTATGCTCAATAATCAGATGATTGTACAAATTAATTGATGATCAATTCTGCTCTATAGGATGAGAAAAACAATGGAAATTAAATAATGTATTAATATAAATTTAATTTAACTTAACTTGAATTTAGGGAAATATGTATAAATTCATTAAAAAATATAAAATAGAGTTTATGCAGAATAGTGTAAACAAAACAGAGACTGGCAAATACGGTGAAGGAATTGCAGTAATTTATTTAGTCGAGAACGGACATAAAATACTCGAACGAAATTTTAATTGTAAACTTGGAGAAATAGATATTATTACTTTATTCAAGAATAATTTATATATATATGAAGTTAAATATAGAAGAAATTTAGAATATGGGTATGGTGATGATTCTATCAACTCACAGAAGATAAAAAGAATCCAGAATACATTAGAAATATGGCTTTCACATAATAAATCAAGATATTATTATAAAAATCTTTATTTAAATGCAATAGTGATTGATCCGGATTTGTCTATACACGAATTTGAGGTGCTTTGATAGTGATTGAAAAGTATGTTTCGAAGATTTATATTATAAAGATGGAAGTTTCTACAGAAAGAGAATCATTACATAATATTCTTCGTAATATCCTTGAGGAAGCAAGAATGATATTACCCGGAACTCAAACACTTTTTGGGTTCCAATTGATTGTAGTTTTTACTGAGTACTTCCAAAATCAACTCTCTTATTATGAGAGGACTCTCCATTTTATTGCAATGCTTTTGACTCTTGTATCTTTTGCAATTATTTTGAGTCTCACAGCATATCATCGACAGACAAGGATTGATTTGGTTACGCGTAAATTTGTATCACTTGGCAGCCAACTTTTAAAGACTGGTATGTTTCCGCTAATGGCCGCTATTGCAATTGAGTTCTATCTTGTAACGCAGCTAACTTTCAAAAGTATCGATCTTTCAATCATAGGCTCTACCGGGGTCTTTATTCTATTACTCTCACTTTGGTATTTATTTCCTAAATTAAATTCAAAGAGCCTCAATTAGTTCTTTGATCTTATATCCGATAATTCCTGCACAAGTACCTACATTTAGAGAGTTTTTTTGACCATACATTGGGATTTTCACAATTATATCCGATTTATTCATCAAGAATTCTTTAACTCCATTTATTTCATGGCCAAGGATAATATAGATATTTTCTGCTTTTGTAATATTCTCTTTTTTAAGATCAAATAGTGATACTGACTTAAACTTTATTGTTTCCTCAACAGACACAATATAATTCATTCCCCCCTGTTCTTTTGAAATTGTAATAAATTTAAACCAGTTATTTGCATTATCAAAATACTTCCATGCTACGCTATCAAGTGCTGATAAAGATGTTTTCTCAAGTTTTTTATCCTGACCAGGGATAGGTGTAATTCCAATAAGATGAATTTCAAAACCAAGACCATCGGCTGTACGAAAAATAGATCCTATATTAAAGGCTGAGCGAATATTATCTAAAACAAATACTACTTTTTTCATATATTTGGTAAATTATAATATGAAATCTTCTAAAATAGCTAAATTTCTTATTACTATCCTGATTACAATTATCAGTTTTATTCTTTTAACTTTTATTATCTTTAGTGTCATAGGTTCTGTTTTCTCAGCTTTAGGAGTATTTAATACCGGAGATAATTCAGCAATTGAGCGTTATTTTCAATTAATGCAATTTCTACAAAATTCCTTCACCTGGATTGGATTGATCCTCGGGATCGTTATATCGTCAAGGGTACTAGGATTTGAGTTCCAAAATAAATGGTTCGTAATTGGCATCGCAATATTATTTTATACCTTTAATTCATATTTAATGGGTTTTACTACTACTTTTGCATTACCTTCTTTCGGTGGCTATACGATGATTACTTTACATTTTATTTTGCCTATAGTACTTGTATACTATTCGATGAATAAACTTGAATTCAAAAAGTAAGTTTGAAAGATTTTCATATAAAGCTTAAAATTCCATAAATGGACATAAATAAAACAATACCAGAAAATACACCTGTAGAAATCCCGGCTACGGAAGATAATTTTGCTTCTGCTGGAGAAAATGAAAATACATTAATTGAAAATACACAGGAACCTGAAGTGGTAGTGGTGCCTAAGACACGTAGATTCTGGCAAAAACCTCGCTTTATTTTCGGAATAATACTCATTCTTGCTTTAATAGGTTTGATTTTCTATCTTATAAATGTTTTTAATGTTTATAGAGAAGCGGCTGTATATAAGAAAACACATGATATTGCCATCAAAGAATTAATTTATTGTGATAGTATAAAGGGTACCTCACAGAATAAAGCAGTTTTTAATTACTGTGATCAATTAGAAGATAGATTTAAAGCTGTAGAAAGATAAAAATGGCTGTAGTAGAAAAAGTTAAAAAAAGAGATCAAAAATATTCACATCTTGCTCAACATTATAAGTCAGATAATATTCAAGTAAAAAAAGAAAATTTTACTCTGGATTCAATAGATTTAAAGAAATTACTAAAACAGAAATCAGTTTCAAGGAAGGAGTTACTTAGAGACTCTGCAATACTATTTGTAATAGTTGCTATTGCATTTACAGGATACTTTATTTCAAGGATTGTTTAAAAGTAGACTATAAAATGAATTTGCCCTAAATTATTCTATGAATATATTAATTGTTTTTGGTTCTCTACTAGGAAAAACCAAAAGACTTTCAGTTCTTGCTGGTATACAGCTTCAGGATTATGGATTCAATGTGAAGGTTAAGGATGTCTGCAGCACAACTATTTCTGAACTTGAATATCATGATTTGGTTATACTAGCATGCAGTACCTGGGATGATGGTATGCTTCAATTCGATTTTCGTGAATTTAATACCCAATTAATGCATTCTAAATTTACCTCAAAGAATTTTGCCGTTATTGGAGTTGGTGGTAGGAAATATATTCACTTCTGTACAGCTGCAGATATACTAGCATCAAGTATCAAACTGGCAGGCGGACACCTTGTAATTCCGCAATTAAAACTTGATCTGGATCATGATGAGGAAATTGACAAAGTTGATAATCAGCTCATTGAATGGGTCAAGACTTTGGCACAAAGCTATACTACAATTTAAGTTAATATATTTTCTTCTATATACTTTGCTATGATTCCAATATTAGATGGAGTATTCTGCTCTGACCTTATTGGTTCTGGTGCAAGATATGGTGTATCAGTTTCTAGACTAAATAAATCATTAAAATCTCTATCTTTATAAAATTCCAGAAGCTCTTTTACGGTTTGTCTGAGCGCTATTGATTTATTATAAGTAATAATTCCATTGAGTCCTAGTTTGAAACCCTTTTCTATAAAAAACATTCCCTGTTCAAAGTTACCTGTAAAGCAATGTAAATATCCGTGAAAAAGATCATCATTAACTTCTTCATCAATGATTTCCATAATTTCCACAAATGATTCTCTGGCATGAATGGACAAAGGTTTCTCAAGTTCGACTCCAAGTTTAACCAATTGCCTAAATGCATTTTCCTGTTCCGATTCAAAGCTCCTAGAATTTGGATAGTAGAAATCAATTCCTATCTCTCCGATAATATCTATACTATCCTTATTTAAACGTATCTGGTTGATAATTCTATCTAATTCCAGAGTATATAGCTTGCCAAGAGATATAATAACTTCTGGATGGAGGCCAACACCGATTCTTAGGAAGGTCTTATCAATTATTCTTTTATATTCGAGATTCTCCTGATTATTTTCAAAACTCACACCCATAATTGACAAGAACTCTAATCCTGCATTGCCTTTTAAATCATTAATTATTTTGATTGGATCCTGAAAATATTCTTTAGAAATATGCGCATGTGTATCAGCAAGTAATATTCTTGTTTTCATATAATAAATTGTAGCTTAAATACTTTACAAACATAAGTATTTACCCACTTGTTACTTATTCTTTATACATTATACTAATTCCTAAATAAGCATTTTTATGAGATAATATCCTATAATTTCATGGCCTTTAAAGATTACATTGATAAAGATACGCGCAATTTCATACTAATTATTGCAGCTTTGGCAATATTTATGTTTTTGATTTTCCCCAGAATTGAGGGGCAATTGCAAGGATTCAATCTATCACAGCCGCTAAAACCCCTATTCCCGCAATTAAATAATACTGTAACAGTAGAAAGTCAGAATCCAATAACTATAGATCCCAAAAAAGACTATAAATTAAATGTAAGTACAAATCAGGGCGATTTTACTATTGATTTGAATGAGACCGCGGCACCCAAAAATATTTCAAATATTATAACCCTTATACCGCAGTACCGTAATGCTCAAGTATTAATAAGCAGAGATTATCTCTTTAAAATCGACTCTTCTTCAGATATAAGATATACAGTGGATGACGAGATAAATGCAGATTTCTTATTACTGGATAGGGTTAAAGTAAAAGATGTAGCATATTTAAGGGATGCGTATATTCAAGGTGACCCTTCAACCTCTTCTTTCGCACCAGAGAATTTGCGTAAATATGAAGACTTTACTGTAAAACAGTTTTATCAGGAAGCATTAGGTTATAAGTATAATCCAAGTTTAAGTACTCCCAAAGCATTAAAGTATTCAGTTTATATGGCTAATACGGGCCCAAATCAAAATAAGGTTGATTTCTTTGTCCTAATGGACAATTCAGCTCCGGAAATTGATGGACGATTTACACCTATTGGTAAGGTGACTGAAGGTTTTACAGTCCTGGACAAAATTAATACTGCAAATTCGGGCAGTGTGAGGGTAAATTCAATTAGAATAAAGTAAATCTGATTGACTTTTAAAGAGTACTACTGATAAACCAAGTATTTTAAAACTTCATCAGAATAGTCATTGTATCTTTCGCAGAAAAGTATATTACCCATATAATAATTTTAAGCGATATATGCTGTTTTACCAACAAATATCGCTTTCAATTAATTTTACTTTAGAAGTAGGGCAGCAATCTTCTCCTGATCCACTTTTAACTCGGTTGCATTATCTAGAGTTTCAACCATTTCTATTGCTGAGAGTGAAGTATCCGACTTTAATTGCTCAATATATTTACCAATTAAAGCAATTAATTCTGGGCTTTCTACCTTTAGTTTTAGTGAAGCTTTTTCACCCATTTGCATTCCGGATGTTTTCCTGAGGTTCTGGATTTGTCTTTTGAGCTCAGCGTACAGTCCTTCGTCTTTAAGCTCAGAGGTTATTTCTGCATTCATTAAAACGGTATAATTCCCAGTAGTATTTGAGAGCATTTTATCGGTAAGATTTACAGGTTTACCAAAACTAACTTCTTTTACATTTAATTCTTCTTTAACTATATCAAGAAGTTCGGATCTTAAATCAGAATTTTCACCTTCAGCAGTAACCCAGACTTGGGAAAGTGGCTGTCTGACTTTCAGTGCATTTTGAACTCTTATTGATTGTCCAAGAGTACAAACCTCTCTAACGATGTCCATTTCTGTAAGTAATTTCTCATCAACCTCGTTTGTTTCAAATATTGGGAAATCTTCTAAATGTACAGATTCATGTGCATCAGCAAGTACATCTCTTGCTAGGTTTT
>CAZHCC010000005.1:0-21809 GCA_964530975.1 uncultured Candidatus Saccharibacteria bacterium | reverse complement strand
CAAAGGACGGGGGCGAGATAGATATGGATTTGGGGAATTATGAGAGATTCCTTGACGAAGATTTTACCCGCGATCATAATATAACTACAGGTAAAGTTTATGCACAGGTTATAGAAAACGAGAGAAAATTCCTATACAAGGGACGTGATGCTGAAATTATTCCGGATGTAATAGATGAGATCAAAAGAAGAATTTATAAAGCATCTGAAGGAAAAGATTTTATGATGGTGGAGATTGGTGGGACAATAGGGGATATAGAAAATATGCCATTTCTCATTGCGGCAAGGGAAATAGGCCGGGAATTTAAAAGCGCTTATATTATGCTTACCTATTTACCATATTTACGTACTGTCGGAGAACTCAAAACCAAGCCAACTCAGCATGCAGTTATGCTGCTTCGCCGTGAAGGTATAAATCCGGATTTCATTATTACAAGAGCTGAAGAGCCGGTTGATGAACCTAGACTCGAGAATATTTCGAAAAGATGTTTTGTAGATAGAAGCAGGGTTTTTGATATTCCTGACCAGCCAAGCATTTATCGAGTCCCTAAGGTGCTTAATGATCAGAGCATTGCTAACTCCCTTTTTGAATTCTTCAGTCTCCAACCAAAAGATAAAAGTAATAAGTTGTTAAATCAGTGGACAAGGTTTTCTGAATACTTTCTTACTAATGGCCTTCAACATATTCGTATAGGACTGGTAGGTAAATATGTAAAGCATGGTGCTCATGCTCATATGGACACTTATATAAGTGTCCTTGAAGCGTTAAAGCACGCTGGATTCGCAAATGATGTGAAAGTTGATATTGAGATGATAGATTCTTCTGATCTAATAGAAGAAAATTATATAGAAAAATTAAAGTATTTTGGTGGTATAGTCATACCACAGGGATGGGGAAGTAGGGGCTATGAAGGCAAACTACTAGCAATAAAGTACTGTAGAGAAAATAATATTCCATATCTTGGATTATGTTATGGAATGCAAATGGCGGTAATTGAATATTCAAGAAATGTACTTGGTCTTGAAGATGCAAACTCTGAAGAGATAAATCCTGATACGCTCAATAAAGTTATACACTTAATGGAGGACCAGAAAAAGCATATGAAGGATGGAAACTTTGGAGGGACGATAAGACTTGGAGATTGGCCATGCAAACTTATTGAAGGCACAAAGTCCTACTCAGTTTATGAAAAAGCTTCACAAAAAGAGGTTGATTTATTTGAGGTCGAATCAGTCGGTGTTTTACAAAATGCAGATACTAACGATAATTCAAAATTAATAGTATATGAAAGACACAGACATAGATATGAATTTAATAATGATTATAGAGAAAAGATGGAAAATGCAGGTTTAAAAGTATCTGGTACTTCTCTAGATGGAGATCTGGTGGAAATGGTTGAACTTACAAATCATAAGTTTTTTGTAGGTACCCAGGCTCATCCGGAATATAAATCCAGACCCCTTCGACCTCATCCGTTATTTGTAGAATTCGTGAAAGCGGCAATTAAATAGAATTAGATTAAAAATAATTATTATAATATTATTTAATATCTTTAAGTTTATCCTTTAATACTAGTCCTGCTTCTTTTAATTCCTCCCGGGATGCTTCATAATTTAAATGCGTATCTATCGAATTACCCCTTTCCATTGGGAAAAGATGTATATGCACATGAGGAATCCCAAAGCCTTCAAGTACCATTCCTGTCCGTATTGAGTTAAATGCCTTTTCTATAATAGGTGCAAATTTTTTGGCATACTCAAATAGCTTTTGGTAAGTCAAATCGTCCAGATCATAGAATTTATCAATCTGTACCTTAGGGATCAATAATGTATGGCCTTTCCGAAGAGGCCTTATATCAAGTATTGCAATAAATTGATCGTTCTCCCATACAATATCTGCAGGGATTTCTCTATTTATTATTTTAGTAAAAACGGAATCTGTCATTTCTGAATATTATTATAGACTATTTGCCTTCTTCGTAATTTACTCTAACATTAATATTAAGGATGTCATTCACATTACCACAATTAAAATATACCGTTAATGCTTTGGAGAGAAGCATTGATGCAATTACCATGGAGATTCATCATGATAAACACCATGCAACTTATATAACCAATTTAAATGCAGCAATTGAGAAGCACCCGGCACTTTCAGAAGCTTCAATTGAAAAACTCCTGGTTGATTTAGAAAATGTACCCGAGGATATAAGGATTACTGTACGCAATAGTGGAGGAGGTCACTGGAATCATACCTTTTTCTGGGATCTACTATCACCAGAAAAACAGGAAATATCAGAAAAACTACAATCTAAATTAATTACTGCATTCGGATCAATTGAATCATTCAAGGATCAATTTAAGAGTGCTTCACTTGGTCGTTTTGGCTCAGGTTGGGCATGGCTTGTAAAGATGCCGGATGGAACACTCAAAATCACCTCAACCCCAAATCAGGATAATCCGCTTATGCCGATTGCAGAAATACAGGGCAAACCGATACTTGGTCTTGATGTCTGGGAGCATGCATATTATCTAAAATACCAGAATAAAAGAGGTGAATATATTGATGCTTTTTGGGATATTGTAAATTGGAATTTAGTTGAAGAATTGATTGGATGATATCAAATCGTATAAAGTACTATCCCTGCACTTACCGCAACATTTAAGCTTGCGCCTTTGCCGTACATTGGGATAAATACCGCTTCATCACAATTTCTTAATGTATCATTGGTTACTCCAAACATTTCACTTCCAAGAACCAGGCAGATTTTGGAATTTGCATCGGTAATCTGTTTTAATTTATTCAAGGGTATGGCATTGGTCGCAATTTCAACAGCTATATTTATAAAACCCTGTTTTCTTAGATTTTGTAGAACAAAATAGCTGTTTTTTTCGTATTCCCAGTCAATTACTCTTTCCTTATGTCTTGATACATGCTCTAGATTTTCATCAAATGGAGGCTTTCTGGTAACTCCTGTTAAATATATTTTTTTGACTCCCGCGGCATCTGCTATACGGAAAATAGAGGCCATATTCCTTTCATACTGGATATTTTCCAGTAATAATACGATTTCTTTCTCTCTGGTAAACTGATTCTTGAAAAATTTTTTTAATTCCTTGGGAGTTAATTGCTTCATATTTTTGATTATAATCTATTCAATAAACATTAACAGAAAAAACATTAAGAAAATCTAAGATGCATTTAATAAAAATTTTTTAGACTACTATTAATAATCCCAAATCATTATATAATCAAAATATGACTGATTTATCTGTAGTTATTTGTCCCGATTGCGGATGCGAGATTCCTGTTACTGAAGCATTAACACATCAATTGGAGGAAAAGATTAAAGGTGATTTTGAAAAGCAACTTAAGGAAGTGGAGAAGCAGCGAAAGGTTTTGGAAGAAGCCCAGGCGAAACAAGGAGAAGAATTTGAGAAAAGACTTAAAGAAAGAGAAGAAGAATTAAAGGAACAAGGACGCAAATTTTTGCTTGAACAAAAACAAAAGCAAAGAGAAGAGGTAGAAAAAGAACTTCAAAGTAAGCTGGATCTTGAGTTTGAGGATCTCAAAAAACAAAATGAAGAAAATCATAAGAAATTAGAAGAATCAAAAAAACTAGAACTTGAATTACGCTCCGAAAGACGGAAATTAGAGGAGGCAACCAAAAACCTCGAACTGGAAATGCTTCGCAAACTTGATGAAGAAAGAGAAACTCTTTCCCTCAAAATCCAGCAGGAAGAGGCGGAGAAACTCAAAATGAAGAGTCAGGAATACGAAAAAAAGCTTGGGGATATGCAAAAAGCATTGGAAGATGCACAACGTAAAGCTAATGCTACATCCGAAAGGTTCCGCGGTGAGGTACTTGAGCTCGATATTGAAGCAACTCTTCGAAATACCTTTACCCAGGACGAAATAAAAGAAGTCCCCAAAGGTATTTTGGGTGCTGATGTGATTCAAACTGTAAGGGATAATATCGGTCGTAATTATGGAACTATTGTCTGGGAATGCAAAAGAACTAAATCATTTAATCAGGAATGGATTACTAAATTAAAAGACGATGTAATCAGATCAGGAGGTAATTTTGCTATTTTAGTCACTCAGATTTTGCCAGATGGAGTTAAATCTTTTGACTCGATAAATGGTGTGTGGGTAACAGACTTTGCTTCATATTTGCAGCTGGCAAATGTTTTGCGGATGCAGCTTTTTGAACTTAAAAGAATAGAAAAGCTACAGGATGGAAAAGAACAGAAAATGTCGGTAGTTTATGAATATTTGACCAGTGATCAATTCAAAAACAAAATTATTGCTGTTGTTGAAACCTTCAAAATGATGCAGGATCAGCTTGAAAAAGAGAAACGTGCTTATACAAAATTATGGGCGGAAAGAGAAATGCAAATACGCAGAATGACTGACGGGACACTTTCAATAGTTGGAGATCTGCAAGGTATTATGGGAAATTCACTGCCAAAGATTGAGGGGGTAGATTTACCTTTTCTTGAGTAAATTTTAATTAACTTTTGATAAAATAAAATTATATGAAAATATACACACGTTCAGGCGATAAAGGAATGACTTCACTATTTGATGGAAGTCGTATCGATAAAAGTGATATAAGGATTGATTTACTTGGAGAATTAGATGAATTAAATGCAAGAATTGGTTATTTGACTGCAAGCAGTGAAATAAAAAAATTTATTGAATTAGAGTTTCTGGCCAGAATTCAAAGTCTGCTGCTGGACCTTGGCAGCGAGATTGCAAACCCCGGGATTGACGAGTCCAAGTTTAAAGACTTTAGTGAATATGTTTTGCAAATGGAAAAAGATATGGACCAGATGGATTTAGTACTTGATGAACTTAAGAACTTTATTCTTCCCGGCGGGAATATTTCTGCATCTTTGGCTCATTTATGCCGTACACAAGCAAGGAAATGTGAAAGAATTTTTGTTTCTCTAAATCATAAAAACAATACAGCGGGACAATTTTTGAATAGATTGTCAGATTATTTTTTTGTCCTTGCAAGATTTATTAATCGTAAGAATGGAGTAGAGGACAGTGTCTGGAGACAATAGTTATTAATAGTTTAGTTCAAAATTTCCTGTCTCCTTGCTTCATAAAACTGTCCTCTTCTGCAAAGTTTCTTCGCTTCACCTTTATCTGCCAGTAATTCTTCCACTATAGACTCCATAAAGAGTGTATTTTGTGATCCTTTAATCAAAATCACATCTTCTTTTTCCAAGAAATCCTCATTTATTCTTAGAAATTCAATAATGTTTTTGGTAGAAGTGAAAGAAATTATTTTTTGATTTTCCGCTTTAATTTTATCAAACTCCGGTACAAAATACTGATTCATCAAAGGACCAAGAGCAAATACAATATCGGTGTATTCCACCGCTTTTAGCGCTAATTTCCTATGCTCTTTTTCTGCAAGGGTACCCAATTCACGCATATCTCCTAGAAATGCTATTCGTCGCTTAACTGCAATTTTATTTAATAAACTCAATGCTGCAGAAGTCGGAACATATGATGAATTATAACTTGAATCAAGTATATGAGTATTATTTATACCTTTGAATATCTGGCATCTGCCGGGAGGTAAATTATAATTTTCTATCGCATTTTGAATTTGTTTGCCTTCAATCTGCATATATTCCGCCAGTTTTATACCTAGTTCAAAAGTACTTTGATATTCGTTAAGAAGCGGCAAGTGAAAGTTTAAATTATAGTCATTGCCATAATACTTGAACTTAATTTTTGTCCCTTTCAGGTTTTGGTGAAAGTCTTTGATCGCACCTTTGGAAGTAGAATATCCGAAACGCAGTTTATGCTTAAATCTATGTATTTGTTTTATAACTTCTGGATCTTCTAAATTATAAAAAATTGCTTCCTTTGCTCTTGCAAAAATATATCCATTTTCATGAGAAATTAAATCCTCATAGCTTCTTTGTGTATCCAGATGTAGTTCTTCAAAGTTAGCAGAATGTGTATTGTTTGAGTTGATTAGTATTCCGATATGCGGTTTATAGAAATCTGTTAGGAATTTCATATCATTTGGCTTATCTACACCCATTTCCAAGAGTAAGATTTCCGCATCTATCGGTTGGAAGAAACCCCAGAGTGCTTTAAGGCAGTAATTTCCCCAATCCAAAATTGAATATCCATCAGGATTGATCCCTAAAATTATAAATGGTAACCCGCTTTCAGAGTTTAAACCCTTACCACTAATATTAGTAGATTTGACTTTATATTTTGCGGATAAAAGTTGTTCTAGAAAGTTGATTGCAGACGATTTACCAAAGCATCCGGCAAGTCCTATAATCTTGCCCCTGAAGAAAAATTTCAGTTTCAGTTTTGCAAGTAAATTGAAATAATAAATTAAAATTAATTTGAACATCAGTATAAGAGTATAAATGTATCGAAACTAATTTGGAATATTTTTTTCTATCCTATAGACATAAACTTTTTCCTTAACAAAGGACTTAATCGGTTTTAGGTCTTTAAATTTAAATGTATTTGAAATAATAATTAGTCCATTCTGTCCCTCATCCATTATTTTTGCCTCCAATTTATGCATTGTTGATGTTAAAAGATATACAAATATTTTTGTCGGCTTGGAGAAATCGGCCGACCATAATGATGTTGTCACAAATTCGGTATTGTCTACTTTTTTTATTTTTGCCATAATATTTGCCCAAATATTCAAAAATGGATTGATCTCAAAGCCGATTGAATTTTTGGATCCAGCTTTGGCTGATTCAATAACCATCCTCCCATCACCAGACCCAAGATCGTATACAATATCATTTGAATTAATATTTGCTTCATCAATCATAAGCTTTAACTTCTTCCTATTTGTAGGTACAAAGGGTACTCCGACCAAATTAAATATAAGCAAAGAAATAAAAAGAATTGCTGAAAAGATTAAGCTTGCAATTATGCTTACATCTCGTAATGAAGTTAGAAAATCCATATACTAGTTTATATTACTATAGATAAAGTTTAAATATGAGGTTTTTTTAGTATGAATATTCTATATTATAATTCTTATATGTCACCAGATATCAATCAAAATCAAACGCCTGCGACAGAAGCTCAGGTTCAAACTTCTTATTCACAAGTTCAAGGTATTCAGCCTCCGGCTCAAAATAGCAAAAACATCTATATCATTATCGGGGCAGTTTTCGGAATATTATTGATTTTATGTCTTACATGCTTTGGGTGTTTCTGGTTTTCGAGCCTTAGTGCAGTAAGAAATACCTCAAATATGATTCAGGAAGCAAGTGAATCTTCAATTAAATCTCAAGTCGTAAAATATGACACAGATTTACAATCACTGATGAATATACTCAAGAAGAACTCAAATGCCAAGGTAGAGTCAATTAATGATTTGGAGATAATTAATAAAGAAGAAAGTGATGCCCTTGAGATTGCGCAAAAAGAATACCATGGATTAAGAAGTCTTATCAATATAAGCCGTAATGGGTCTAATAATAACAATATAAGCGGAGTCGAGAAGTACTTGGACGCAACAAAGCCGGTGCTCGATTATGCTGAAGAATCAATCTCTCTTGGCAAAACTTACTCAGCTATATTTAAACTGTACTTTGAGGAAGTAAATGCTACAGATGCTGATAATGGTCCTGATGCTTTGAGTGAGATTTCAAGAAAGCTTGATAAGGAAATTGCTGAACTTAAAGTAGTGAAATTTAAGAATCAGGTAATTCAGGCAAACTCGGATTTAAATATAAAAATTTTTCAGGAAATATCACAGTATTTCAAGGACAGTGTGATTATATTAAGGTCTAATAAATCACAACAGGAGAGACAAAAACAGCTTGATGCTTTATCAGTCACTTTTAATCAGAAATTAATGAATTTTGATACAGAACAGGATAAGCAGGCTGGTGAGACATTAAAATATCTTGAGGGAATTGATAGAGACATTACAAATAAATACCCTTACTAATTATTTGGTCCATCTCCATACTTGGAAATTTAATTTGAGCTTCTTGTTTTCAAGAAGCTCTTTCCAATCAATAAATGCAAATAATAGTAATAATCCAAGTCCTATCATAGTAGATATCAGGGCTTGCCAGCTAAAAGGATTTAGTTTCAATTCAGAGATTCCACTTACTACAATTTGAGAGGAGAATGCAAGGAATGTATAGCTAATAAGCCTACCGAACATAAATCCCAGAATAAGAATTTTTCGGTTAACTCGGGCAATTGATGCTGCCACAAATAAAGCTGTCGTTGAGAGTGGAGTAATTGAATAAATAAATGTAAAGATAAAATTTCGTTTTGGTGTACTGCCTATTCTATCTCCCAGATATTTGAGATTGCTTTCCTCCCATTCATTAAAAATTATTTCCGAGAATTTACGGACATAGGAATAAAGGAAGTATCTTCCTATTGAAGCTCCTATCACTGCTATAATAATAACCATAAAAATATTTAAATTATAGTAATTTAGAAAGAATACTATTAATGTCCAGGTTGGTGGTGCAAATGCGGGCAGCATATTCACTGCAAGTACGGCAAAGAAGAAAATAATATATACCATGGCCAAAGTTTACATTTTCATTTGAAAAGTTGAAAGTATTATTTATTAATCATATCCCGGATTCTTGCCAAGATATCTTTGTACTCACCAGCCCATAAATAGTAAAAACCCTATTTTGTTCAAGAATAGGATTCCCGAATATGTTCGAAGTATGGAAGATATTTCCAATATCCTGGTGCAGGCAATACAAAATCTGGTATATCCATAATTGATTCTAATACAAAAGAGACGCTTTTGAACAGCGTCTCTTTACAAACAAAATTTCGGCATTAATTTTATTTGCAGTAATTAATATCACTCATTGTATCATTATAACAATTTCCATTTGCTTCATATATTCTAACCGAAGTTATGGTCGGAAATTGGTTTAATGTATTTTGTATCATCTGTGCAAATGCTATTGGATAAACATCATTCTCTTTTACAATTGTTTTGCAAAATCTTAATGTAGCGACTTTATTGTTAATAGACAAGGTAAAGTCTCTGCCAAAACAAGTTGAGACACCTTCGAGTTTAACTATATTTACAAGTTTATCGGAACCGTTTATTTCTGCTTCTGAAGGACCTTTGATCATCTCCTCCAGAGCGAAAGTTGCAATATCAGTTCGTGATGACTTCCTCTCTTTTGCAAGAAGATAATTTGTATTTCCAGGAATATTAAATTGTGTGCCACTAAAATAGTATACTTTTACTGTCTTTAAACTTGGAACCGGAATAGAAGTTGGAGCAACTGTGGTTGTTGGAACAGGTGTTGTTGTTATTGTTACATCCGGCAACTTTGTTACTGCACCTGGACCCTCGGTAGTTTCAGTATTAACTTTTATATTTGAAGCGATCTGGTCATTAAAGTATAAATATTTTTTTATATTTTCCTCAGTTCTCTCTATCGTATTTATCTGAACATAATTAACCTTATATCTTAAAATGAGTTGGCCGTCTGATTGCTTGATATAGTTTTCCAGCCCAGTAAAGCGTTCAGACCTGGAGTCAAAAAAGTACCTATTGACCTCTCTTCCAATTTCCCAGTCTATTGTAATAGTATTGGATCCTTTTTCTTCAAATTTTAGTTTTTCACTCGATAAAATACTCTTAAGCAGGCCATCAATTCCTATAAACTGTAATTTTTCTGTAGAAGGCTTGGTGTATTTGGTAATATTCAAAGATTTTTCGAATTCTGAATATCTCCATACCCCTAATTCATTTTCTACAGTAATTATTTTTTGATTTTCTTCAGTTTCAACTTTGCGTGAATTCCCGGTTTCTTCATCTGTCCAGACCTCTTTTACTATTCCTTTTGCTGGTCCTTCAGAATCATATTCTATTGTTTCTGATTTGGAGTAGTGAATAACATTCTTTTTTTCCAATTGGGAAATTTGAGATTCAACCAGTTTCTTTGTCTTCTTTTCTAAGGTTTCAGGAGTTTTCACTTCTGGCGAATTTGTTTGTGTGAAAAAACTGAAAGCTCCAAATACACTTACTATAATAAGTGTAGCAATAGCAATGTTTTGGAAGTATATCCAAAGAGACTTCTTTGGAATGGCATTATTAGTTCCATTTTGGCTTGAATCATTACGATTATTTATATAATCAATTTGATTTTGAATTCTTTTATCCAGATTTAATTTAAAATCCGGTCTTGGGTTTAATTTATCTGAGTTCATATTTTCTTTAATTTTATTTTTTAATGTATTTTGTGACATATTAGAGTCCTCCTTCGGCAAATTTTTCTTGAATTTTCTCGAGGGTCCGATAATAATTCATCTTGACTGCACCTGGCTTCCTACCTATGACCATGGCTATTTCAGTGAATTCCATTTCCTGCCATAGTCTTAATGTCAGAATTTCCTGAATAATAGCCGGGTATTCTTTAATATACTCTTCAATCCTATTTAAAAGATCGGTATTGACAGCTTTTAGTGCAATATCTTCGGTTTGATATTCAGTAAAGATAGATTCATCAAAACTTTGATTATCATTGCTTTTAAGCCTGAACTTATTTGACATATGAAAGCGTGCAATCTGGAATAACCAGCTCTTCAGGGATATCCCTTTATACTCATATGCTGATATTTTATTCAGGGCAGTTTCAAAAGTCATGCCTACAATATCTTCAGTCTCCTCCTGACTTTGTAATACCGAATAAGAGTAACGGTAAACATGATCTAAGTACTTTTTGTAAATGTCTGCAAAATGCCTTAAGTCATGTTTGCAGGCACTTATTAGTAGTTCATCTGTAGTTTCCATAAAAGTGATATTACAATATATAGATGTCGTAACTGGAAAGAAAGTAACATTTGAATTTAAAGTGGAAAGTCGAGAGTTGTAATAGCCGGATAGATTATTCCAGTAACAGTATTTCAAAGTCTCAAAGATAACTTTCTATATTTAACAGTTATTTCAATCTAATCAATGTTGATTGGATGAATATTTATTTCTGTGAAGGACGGGAGTAATATCCTTCAATTTATGATCCTACCCATTGCATTTTATGCACAAAGATCTGATGAATTCGAATTGCCGAATGTAATTGCAACATTTGCAGAAATAGAAAGACAGGGAAATGAGTACTTCACTCTAACCGGTTCTGATCATCGATATCAAACCAATCCATGTGGTCTTTTAGTTGCCCTAAATCCTCAATTAGTGCCTGGAATTCGAATGGTGCATGATTTAGCGAAGGATCGCAAATATTTAACCGGTGCTATTGTCTGGCTAACAGAGTCCCTTGATAATCGTTGTTTAAGGCAAACATCTTCCCTCTCTATGCCTGTATTTTCCACCGCTGTAAGTTGTTCTCCTGACTCATTCAAGCAAGTGCTACGTACATTGAGGTATGGTTAATTGTTGGGAGTAGAGGAGTTTGAAAAGTTTCTCTAGGTGAATATTATCTCTGAAAAGTGGCAAAGCCATGTACCGGAGCGCAGCGACTGGTACGTGGCAGGGGCGGAGGGAAGCAAAGGGCTTTCTGCCCGCTTTGCTCAAAATAAAATCCCGCCCAAACCCTCCGGGCTTGAGCGGAATTTCATCTTGGCAGGGGCGGAGGGACTCGAACCCCCGTTGGCGGTTTTGGAGACCGCAGTCCTACCACTGAACGACACCCCCAGACTATTTAATTTACAAAATTGAACTTCCTAACGGTGTATTATAGTTTATTATTCTGTCTGGATACAAATATTGAATATTATTCAGTTTCCGCTGTTATCTGGAGCTCCTCGCCCTCACCCGGAGGTGGAGCAATTTCTACAGTCACTTCATGAATAGACTTATTTGTCTTGGATAATCCAAATTCTATTGCAATACCAATAAAAATAAGGAATTGAATAACCAAAAAGAATATTACTATTCATTTTTACTTATAATATTCATAATATACTAAAAATATATCCAAATCCATGGTTGGTTAACTTTGAACCACGTCGAGTATGTAATTGATATTGAGTAATTTAACTCAACTAAATTAATGGATAAATAATCCAAAAAGATAATTATGAAAGAAAAAAACAATCCAATCAAGGTAAACTTTGAGAATGTTGAACATTCTCTGTATTTGGTTGACTATATCAAGAGGAAAATTAGGCGACCGAAGTTTGATAAATTAAATATAACTCCTGGTATAATTAATATCAAAAAGGATCATGAAAATGGTTCTTCCAAATATACTCTAAGCGTTACTGTTACAATTAATAAAGTAAAACATTATTTTAAAGAGATGGGGGATAATTTATATGCTTTAATAGATGCAGTCATTCGTAAGATTAATCAAAAACTGGCAAAGATGCGTTCCAACCCTAACTTCCAGAATAAAACAGGGCTTAAGTACTTAAGTCTGTAATTATATCTGTACGTTTTTGACTACTGATTCAAAGTAAATATCAGGTTTTCCAAAGACGGGATTTACCTCCCGTCTTAATCTTTTTCCGCTGGTTACCTCATAATCAACTATACTTAGGAGTATTAATATATGATGAATGTATGGTCGAAGTAATAGGGGCAGGGATCCAGGTGTGTTTGATACGACATTAAGTTATATTCCGCCCGTGAGGGATTTTGATAGAGTTCGCTCTTTATCAAACGACATTCTATCTACCATAATGCAATTGAAGCTGCAGTTTTAATTCTTCTAGGCAGGCTAAATGTACTAAAACTGGTAAAGTTTGATGGTAATAACTGCTCATTTTGGAGATAAGGATTTGACAAAAAGGCTTTCTCAAAATATTATTCATTTGGTAAGACTCTATCGTATAGCGGTTAGTACGCCTGGTTTTCATCCAGGTAACCCGGGTTCGAGTCCCGGTAGAGTCGCCACACTTCGCTTTTTTGTACTCTTTATTCACTCATTCTATTAGAATTATTAGGTAGATATTATTTATATTTGGTTTATTTTGATGCTACGTGTGGCTGCGCCGTGGACTAATACCCCCTTCATCGCCAATTTTACTTGTAATTCTTGGGTGTTTATAATCATTCATGCAAATCGGTGAGAGTTTTAATGGCCTGAATAGAATTTGGGCTGAATATGTAGCATTTAAAAAAGGTTTTTTCATAAAGAAACTGTATTTAGAAATTTATCCGGAAAAGTTGATTTTCCGTAAAAATGATAAACCTGGTGCGCCTACTGAATTAGAAATCAGAAAAGAGCAAATAATAAGCATTGATGCTCCTGAAGTGAGTCTTGGTGAATATCTCCTGAAGGGTTTAAAGTATTTTTCCCTTACATATAAGGAAGGACTTGATCAGAAGGAAATATACTTTTGGCGGGGGATGGGTAATTTTATAAATACTCCCAAAACTATAGAAATGGTATTAAAGCTTTCTTCAACATATAATTTGCCTTTTGATCAAAGTAAATTAAATAATCTTTCCGGTATGAATAACTCTACATGGGCATATTATGGAAGTATAATATTCGGGTATTTCTGGGCCGGAGTTCCGGGTATACTGATTTTCGGGCTCGCATCATTTATCGCCACCCAGACTGCAAAGGTAAAATCACTAAATCCTATTATTAAAGGCATTCTTATTGGAGTATATTATTTTATTGCAATTATAACTTCTACTATTATCTCGGTTATTCTTACCCAAGTTTTACTAGGTTGATTTTGGCCAAGTAACTTGCGATATTAAGGATATGAAAGAGGATGAGAAATTACTCATTATAATAATTTCTAGTTTTGCTGCATTTATTCTATTTGTCGGTTGTATTATTTCTATTTTTTTCTTCGGGATATTCAGTACTGCCCCCTTCCAGACTAAACCGGTAATGTCAGAGCCAACGCCTTATTTCCAAGAGGACCCGCTGCAACCAACTATTATGCCTTCACAAAAATGTATTGTTGGTGGTTGCAATGGTGAAGTTTGTTCGGAGTCCGGTGAGGGCGGGATATCGACATGTATATGGAAAGAAGAGTTTTCATGCTATAAAAAGCCTTTTGCCAAATGTGAAAGACAGCTAGATGGTAACTGTGGCTGGACGGAGAACACTGAACTTAATAATTGCATCAGTGAAGCAAAGAAACAGGATTCAAACTAGTTACAGAGCCAAATCCTGCAATAATTAATAACCTGTTTAATAATTCAACTTAACTTGTAGAAACGGGGATTACCGTGTACAATTTCTCAGTTGCAAGTGTGGCGGAGCGGTCAATCGCACCAGACTGTAAATCTGGCGGCAATATGCCTACGGAGGTTCAAATCCTCCCGCTTGCACCAAACTTCGCTTTTTCTTTTCTGAAACTTTTTTGGTTTACGATGTTGTGAATTTACTGATGATTTTTACTCGTTTTATGTGGAAGCTTCGTTTGGCAGGCCAAACTTAGTTCTTTTATTAGAATTTTTCGGACATATCTAGTAGGTATCTAAAACTACAGGGTAAATAAAAATAGAAAAGACCATTTGCATAGTCTTTTCTGTAGAATCAAACTTTTTCAAATTTAATTGCATAAAAAGTCTATTTGATATAAAAATCCCCGTTTTAAACGGGGATTTTTATATCATCAGAAACTTTAAGGGTTTCTTTTGAGTGACTGGATAACACCGTCAAAGAAAGCAATATCGAATGAGTTATTTGCCGTCATACTGGTTATAATAGTTTTGAACTGGTCGGAAGTTATTAAATTTGAATAATTGCAGAAACTAAAGCTACCCTGACCATTTACAGGAGAACTATATAATCCATATGAGAATTTGCCATCAGAAACTTTCTTTCTTCCAAAGTAAGTATTTTTATACTTTGAGGAAGTAATTACTCTGTCAACAGAAACTATTTCCGGTTCAAATGCAGCACATCCAATACCTCCTTCAGGTCTATACTCCAGTGTCAATTGGCTTTTGCCACGAGTAATTGTATACATTGTGTCAAATGTTGATGTACCCGGTGTAATAGTCTCCGCCTTTACAGTCATATCATAGTGGATATCAAATGTAATACCTGTCTTTGGATCTGAATAAACCGAGTATTGAGGTGTAGGGGTGGCGGTAGGTGCTTCAGTCACTGTTGCAACTGTTGTCGGGGTTGCCGAAGCTGTTGGAGTTGTAATTGTTGTCGGTGATACTGTAGTCTTTTGAGTAGGTGTAGGAGTAGTATTTGCAGTAGAACTATTATTTGCTTTCTGGCCTGATTGGAACATACTGAATACTCCAAATCCTGCTAGAACTACTAAAATACCTATAATAATACCGATAAACAGGGTTTTCTTCGAATCCTGTGGTTGTTCTTGATAATAATTATTGTCCATTATTTTTAATTAATTGAATAAAAATATACTGTAAATTTATCTATACTTACATATATACCCATAATATGACTTAGGGGGTACAAACTTAGTTTGTATTTAGCCTTATTTACTAAAATCACTTTTTAGATTAATATTTCAAAGATAGTTCACTGTGTCGGACTAAAGTTTGCATTATTCGTCATGACCGTATGTATCAAAGATAATAGAGTTCTTTGGTATTTACAAATTTTGCATCTAGTCGATATATAGGGAACTAAAAGTGATGTAAGTCACTTTTAGCTGGAATAGCTCAGTTGGTAGAGCACTTCCATGGTAAGGAAGGGGTCGCGGGTTCAACTCCCGCTTCTAGCTCCACTTGTATTACTATTAATAAACGATGCTGCTTGGGCTTTATCAGCCTAGTATTTGTCTTAATCATGGCCTTGGAGTTTATTATCTAGATGGAAACTACAAATTATTTAATAAATAAGTTATAATCACCCATAATGGCTGCAAAAGGTAAGAAAAAAAAGAAGAAAAACCTTATTAAGTTGGTATCTACAGAGTCCAAGCATATATACTATACTTATAAGAATCCCAAAAATGTTGAAGGTAAATTGGAATTAAGGAGACATGATCCAATTGTTAGAAGACATGTTAAGTATTTAGAAAAGAAATAATACTTTAGTATTAATTATTAACCCGGCTATCAATAGCCGGGTTTTTCTTTAGAAGATAACAACACACGTGATACGACCTTCTGCAAAGGGGAATGCTCTCTTAAATGATACAAACAACTTCACGCTTTTAAATATATGCTTAAAGCACAGCTTGATATGTATACTTGTATACAAATTTTTGATCCCACTTGCTGCACAACCTGCCGATTTTGTTGTCCAAAAGGGATATCTTAAACCGAATACTTTTTGTGAGCGACTCGTATCTTCGTAAAAATTTCATTATTTTGATAATCTCTATTAATGTTTAATCACCTAATTGATGAAGTCATCAAACTTATTAATACTTTCGGACTTTGGGGAGTTTTCTTCGCTTCTATTATAGAAGAGGTTATCGCGCCTATACCATCTCCGCTTGTAATGATGTCGGCAGGTGCTGCAATGCTTGGAGAGCATTCTAGTATTTCAGGAGGTTTGGTGATGGAAATGAGTATAATCGCATTGGTTGGTTCAATCGGAGCAACTATTGGTTCTTATGTGCCTTACTTTGCTGCATATTATGGTGGTAAACCTATTATTGAAAAAACCGGTAAATTTACAGGTTTAAAATGGAAATTTATCGAAAAAATCCAGGAGAAGCTTGATAAATCTAAGAGTGATGAAATCACAATCGGAGCATTGAGAGCGATTCCGGTTATGCCAAGTATTTTTATTGCTGCAACATGCGGAGTAATGAGAGTTAATTTTTATACTTATTCATTAAGTTTTTTTGTCGGTGGAATTATCCGTGCACTGATTTTTCTTATTGTAGGCTGGCAACTTGGATCTGCATATGAAAAAGGAGCGGAGGTTTTCGAAAATATATCTGATATTGTTCAAATCCTTGTAGTATTACTTTTTCTTGCAGGATTTGCTTATCTCTACTGGAAAAGAGGTCAAATAGAGAAGAGTATTGAAGAAGAAAATTAGGATTTACACAAAAAGAATTCCTTATTTTCATTCCCTATGATTATTCCTTAGAAATTTGCTCTTGAAAGGGTTCAATAATTAGAAAGAATAAGGGAAATTAGCAAGCAAATTTCTGGGGCCAAAGGTGGGACTCGAACCCACGACCCGCGGTTTACAAAACCGCTGCTCTACCAACTGAGCTACTTTGGCAAACTTATTTGCCTGATACGAACATTGAGAGTTTAGCAGATTTCTAATATTTAGAGCAAGTAATGTTATTTACTTAGTTGCTTCAACTTCCCACCAATGGTGAACAGTTCCGCAACCTTTCTCTCTTTCAGATTGATATTCTGCAGTAATACTATTAAAACCAATTTGTGAAAGTGATGAGACAATTTGATGATCATTTTCAAAAAGCATCTTGTTGTCTCTTAAGTAAGTCCAGAAGTCAACTATTTGTGGGTCTTGAACATAGGGTAATGTCTCTAACATGTATGGGTGGTGAAAGTTGAAAAATGCCCTCCCGCCATAGTTCAGTACTCTCTCTGCTTCAGAAATTGCTCGTATTCCAGCAAAGTCAATAGCCATATTACTGAAAACTATATCAAAAAGTCCATCTTGAAAACAATTTAAATCATTTGCATCCCTTCTGTAGTGAACTACAGCTTTGTTCTTTCTGGCTAATAAGTTACGTTCTGGAATATCTGCAATGTCAACTGTAACAATTTGATTTTGAACTGGCTCTATCCTTTTTTGTTTCATCTCAGCGAGAAGAGACCTTTCTATGATCTGTGGCCCAGATCCGATATTTATTATCTGAAAAGGGCGAAAGTTGCCTTTGTTAACCAAGGCTGCCAGTACTTTTCTTTTCATTGCTGTCCTTGAAGCATCAGGACTATCACTTCTTTCTTTATGTCTATCGTATAAGCTAGTATAAAACGCTTGAATTATATTTAACATGGTTTAATTAATTAAATAAAACCCCTCCCATTTTATGGGAGGGGTCGTTTTAATCAAAGTCAAACTTATCACCTCCTGATGGGGAAGATAATAAACAGAATTTGACTAATGCTTTTCATTGGTGGGATATTAGCATCTAATATCAAAATTGGTCAAGAAGTAAGATACTTTTGCTCTTATGTTTTGGCCACAACGGTCTGTCTTATTAATGAAAGACAAGCAGGGACAATAGATTTAGAGAATTTTGGATTTTCCTCCAGAGCTTTAGCTGTATTAAAAGTCGGGATTATTGCCCTTGGATCGTTGGTTGGGATTATATATCCATAGTAATATCTAAATATAGACATAATTTTCATGAAATTTGTCGTGATTCCTGAGGAAGGGTAAAGTGGGTCAATTGGCTCTGTTGGTCTGTATGCTAATAGTAACGCATGTTCACCGTAAAAGGTTTTTAGCATATAAGCAGGACACTTTTCTCCTGAGGTAAAAACTATTCCAGCAATTAATACTGCATCCATAACATTTATCCCAGCCTCAGTAATATAATCAAGCTGGTCCGGCAGTCTTGTATTTAATTCTGTGAGTAGGTACTTCGCGGGAAATCTATTCATTAAACTCGTTGCGATATTTGACGCTAAAGGTTCAATTGTATGAATCCCGTTCCTATATACTTTTGGATTACATTGTGTTCCTGGATTCCAATAAAATTTCATAATAAGTACAGCCTAAATATCACTTTTGAAGTTTTAGATAAAATAAAAAACAAATAGAAAAGACCCTTGGATTAAGGCATTGTATAGGCACGATATAATTGAAGTCAAGATTTGAGTATCTGCTCGATAGATATAGATTTGTACTACTTAGTTTTTTCATCATAAAGAATTATCCTTCTGAGTCTTTAAATGGTTCTTTTATGGTTCGTATACTGTTTAAAAAATCACCAAGGTCAAAGTATTCTTTTACAAAGTATTTTTTATCGTTGGTCATGGAGATCCCATCACTTGCAAGTATTCTTGTATTCCATTCATATCTATGTCTTCCAATCATAAAGGCGGCGTGATTCGCATCTGTATCAGAAAACAGTCGGACTTCGTTCCCGAGTGTAAGTGCTAGGGCAGCGGCTGCAATTGCACAATCCATAGAAAACGGTTGATCACTTCCCGGATTCAATCTTCGTAGTCGAGCTTCGTAAGAATTTTTATTTGTATTCCTTTGTAAAAATCCTCTCCTCGATAATTCATTAAATCTCTTTATAGGATTGTTGACAGACCCAATTGTTTCTAAAAGCTGATAATAACCCTCAATTGTATTTTCCCCCCAATAATAATTTATAGGTCTGACCATTTTCCTAAGTATTTACCTCATGATTGTACTATATAGCAACTATATAGGATAGAAGCACATCTCCTATTCCTATCAAGATTAGGAAGCTAGCAACCATAATTTATATAAAGTCATTGGAAAAAGTGGAGACAAAAAACAAAACAAACCACATTGAGAAAAATCTCTTTGTGATTTGAAAGATTATGGAAAATAAATCTTGTAAAGGGATCGGCACTGCCCCGACCGACCCCGGTTGTAAATTCCGCAGCAGCAGAATTTACAACCGAAAACGGTACTTTGCTTATTAAATTACAGTGAATTCAATTTCCCTAAGTCCAGTAGGCTTCTTTTACCGAACCAGACTTGGGGAGATTGAATCCCTGTTCATAAATATTGTAAGAGCTGATTACAGTAACAATATATCCCATATCTGAATGAGTGTCAAGTCCTATAGAGATAAGCTTAGCTTTTTCTCGGCCTGTAGACGAATATAACATATTTCCCAATTTTAAAAAATATATTGTGGAAAACGCATGAGAGAATACCCATGATGTATTCTATAGGATTAATATGAGCAATAGTATATAAATTCAATATACCATGAGCACTATTTAAATCTTAATTTCCTGTCAAATCAGGAAATAAAGTTGAAACTAATTTGGAAGTGAATAATTTATAAAAATAAGTAAATTAATATATCCGCTAATATGTCAAAAGCGGATAAAATACATTTGTTATAAGGCTAGAGAACTGAATTGTTCAATTTGAGTCAATCGATTTACTCCGGTATTTTAATAATTAAATTTGGTCATTTTGATAAATCTAAGCTAAAAGGTCTAAATTTAACTTGATTTCTGCCATTCTAAGTGGGATAATTATATATGGGGATGTATGGATTCGACGTGTTTCCATTACTATTCACAGCAGGTCGTGTTTGACGATGACACGTACTAGAATATCGCTCAACAAAGAACGCAAAATTCGATTTATCAACTGCACTTAAAAATGCAATTGCAAAAGTTCAAAGCGTAGTTGCACCTCAAAATGCACTTGCTTTAGCTGCTTAAGTTTTTTACAAAAGTAAAGAACTAAGCAAAGGAATAGTTAGTTATCTGATGTAACTATCTCCTTAGAAATCAGGTATTCGGAAGCCCCGTCTTAGGTTCTCCGGATTAAAAACAAGACAACCCTTTCAGTTATTTTGTAAGGTTCGAGACTGAAAGAAATTAATCTTACTAAACTTGTAGAAGAGATTAGAGATGAAATGCGGACGCGGGTTCGACTCCCGCCATCTCCACCACACTTCGCTCCTGAGGAGCTATGTGTGGCGAGCCAGTCGAATATTAACTTTTTCGAGTTACTTAAATTTTTATAGTGCAAGCAGAAGTGTGGTGTCCAACGTAACATCTAAGTAAGCTTAAAGATTATTTTCATTTTATGATTAGCCTTTTGAACTTAAAAAAATATTAATACTAATACCGTGAAGTGGGACTAATTCATATTATCTAGTAGTGTTTTTATTACTCTTCAAATAAATTTAGAAATCTTTTAGACTTAAAGATGTATGTCTATATTTTAAAAAGTATAAATAATCCTAAAAAAATTTATATTGGAAAAACTGGAAATATAAAACAAAGATTAAATGCTCATAATAATGGATTAAATTATTCGACTAGTAAATATAAACCATGGCGAATAATATGGTTCGCATGGTTTGAAACTGAAGCATTAGCGAGTGATTTTGAAAAATATTTAAAAGGAGGATCGGGGTTTGCATTTCGAAGAAGGCATTTAATATTGGATCATTGATGATCTGGCTTTGCGGGAAAAGGAATTGGCAACAGATTACAGTTGCCAGCCACACCATCTTTATAGAATCCTTTACAATAAATGAATTTTTTCATGAAGAAATTTATTTTGAAGGTTTCTGATATAATAAACTATGCAAGAAAGTGTAAATCCAAATGAGGAACAAATTCTATTTGGCAAAGTAGCTTTAATGGGTTTTGAGACTTTACCTGCTACTTTTAACCTGGTTGCGTTTAATGCTGTTTATTCTGGACCTTGGGAAGAACTTGAAGGTCGCATGCATAAAGCCTCTTACTAGTATTTGAGGTTGTAAATACACTAGTCTCATAGATGTCTTCTTTCCTCAATCCATAGTGCAATTTCTTCACAAACTCATATACCTGGTTCCAAGTTTTCGGGTCTATGTCCACCACTTTGACATATCCTTCTAGAAAGCCAAAGAGGCTTGCGTGGAAGTGTGTTATTTTATTTCCGGCTTATAAATCATTCGCATATTATTTATTTTAATCAAATGACGATTATGAACATGCAAGTAGAATATAAATTAATTAATTGCTTAATAAAGTAAAATCACTTCGTGAATGTAATAACGCGAGAATTCCTACGATCAACAGGTGAAGAATGGGGAGGATTATGTGTAGCTCCTACTTGTGCTCAAATGGAAGTAATTTATGTCAGATTATTAATGGCACCTAAACTAGAATGGAGTGGGAATGAGGCTCTATATGATGAGGGGATTGACGGCAGAACATATACAGTGTTTAGACGAGAGGAGCGAGATGTTATTGATCCTATGGGGTGGTTGGATATTATCCC
>CAZHCC010000004.1:0-21980 GCA_964530975.1 uncultured Candidatus Saccharibacteria bacterium | reverse complement strand
CATTAATTTAAAATTTATAATATGTTAGATCCAAAATTTATAAGAGAAAATATAGATAAAGTAAGGACCACCATCCAGAATAAGGGAGTAGATCGACAAAAAGCAAATCTGGATAAATGGCTGGAATTAGATGAAAGACGGTCAATAACACTCACTGAAGTCGAAAGTATTAATAGACGCAGGAATGAAATAGCAAAAGCACTTTCCTCCGGCCAAAGAAGTGAGGAATTGATTGCTGAAGGTAGGAGCCTGAAAGAGAAAGAACAACAGTTAAGGGAGCAATTAAACACTTTAGAACAGGATTGGAATACAATCGCGGCGTGGTTTCCCAATATAATGTTTGAAGATGTGAAAGTAGGCAAAGATGACACAGAAAATAATGAAATTTATGCCTGGATTCCTATTGAGGGTGAATTATCAGCAGAAAAACTTGGCGTAAATATGGATTGTGCCAAATATATGCCTCAAAACCTGATCCATACTGATGAGAAATTCGAGCCAAGACATCATATTGACCTTCTTGAAGCTCTAGGAATGGCTGATTTTGAGCAAGGAGCAAAAATAGCAGGTTCAAGATTTGTGTATATCATGGGTGATATTGTGAGGTTGCAATATGCCTTGCAGAATTTCATGATGAACCATCTGTATACCAAAGGGTTTACACCTATTATTCCTCCGCTACTCGTTAAGGAGAAAGTACTTTTTGGTACTAGTCACTTTCCTGAAGGGAGAGATCAGGTTTATGAAGTAAGTACTGATTATCTTGAGGAAAAAGAACCTTTATTCCTTGTAGGGAGTTCTGAGCCCTCCAATTTTGCCTTTGCAATGGGAAAGACTTTTAAGAAAGAGGAATTACCACTAAAGATGGTTGCAATAACTCCTTGTTTCCGATCCGAGGTTGGAAGTTGGGGAAAAGATGTAAGAGGTCTCAAAAGAGTACATCAATTTGATAAGCTTGAAATGGATATTGTATGCATACCTGAGCAGAGTGTCGAAATTTACGAAGAATTATTAGATATAAATAAATGGTTATTACAGCAATTACAGTTACCTTTCCATATTGTAGAGAAATGTAGCGGGGATAGCGGGTACAATGCATCTGCAAGACAGGCCGATCCAGAAGTATGGCTACCGGGCCAGAAAACCTTTATGGAGGTTGGGACAGATACGAATGCTACAGATTTCCAGGCAAGAAGAATGAATATCAAATTTATCGACACTAATGGAGAGAAAAGGCTTGTCCATACTGTAAACGATACAGGCATTCCTTTCGGCAGAATGCTAATAGCCATTCTGGAAAATTATCAGCAAAAAGATGGAAGTATAAAAGTCCCTGAAGTGTTAATACCTTTCTTCGGCAAAGAATATATTGGCAAATAACGAACTCTGAAGAATAAGTATCTAAGTGAATAAAGACCTCGAAAGAGGTCTTTATTCTTAATTAAAAGAATTTCTATTTAACAGATACAATTTTATATTCTGACTTGCCTGATGGTAATTTAACCTGGACCAGATCACCTTTTTTCTTACCAATTACTGAAGTAGCCAAAGGACTGTCTATATTAAACTTCTTATTAATCAGATCAGTTTCTCCTGTACCGACAATCTCAAATTCCAGTACTTCACCATTATCGCTTTCCAGCTTTACATTAGAACCCATAGATACTATATCCTTTGATGTTGTACTTGCCTTTACTACTTTGGCATTAGATAAAATCTCCTCTAATTCTGCGATTTTATTCTCATTCATATCCCGCATTTCCATTGCAGACTGATATGCAGCATTCTCCGAGAGATCGCCGTATTCAGTAGCTTCATTTAGCTTTCCAGCTATTTCTAATCGAAAATCTGTTTTTAATCTTTCCAGTTCTTCTTTTAATTTTTCATATCCTTCTTTCGTGAAGATATTCTTTTTTAACATATTTATTATTTTAATTTAATTAAATTACAACTTTAAGAAAATTGTATTTTTTGGGGAGGAATTATATTGTGCCTGAATTTCAGTTTTTTTCAAGCCTTCACTTCATCAACAAGCCTAGAGAATACATCAGGAGCTTGAATCGCAAGCTCTGATAATGATTTTCTATTCAGCTCGACTTCCGATTTGGATAGTTGATTAATGAATTTAGAGTAAGAGATACCCTTAGCTCTCAATGCTGCATTAAGTCTCACAATCCATAAAGATCTCATTTGGCCCTGTCTTTTACGACGGCCTTGAGTTGAATACTGACCTGCATGCAAGTATGACTCTTTTGCGACTTTGTATAACTTACGCCGACCTCTGACATAACCTTTAACAGCTTTTAATATCTTATTATGTCTTCGTCTTGTGTTTGGACCACCTTTAACTCTCATGATTAATTAGTTTAATAATTATTTAGTAATTGAAGATAAACCAGGAAGGCTTTTTACAATATATTTCCTAGTCACATTATCTAAAATCTTTGATGAATTTTTCCTTCTTCTTTGGGCAACAGATTTTTTTGCATTCAAATGGCGTACCCCTGGCTTCTTGAACTTTAAGTTCCCTTTTCCTGTAACTTTAAACCTTTTTGCGATGCTTTTATGTGTTTTTAACTTAGCCATTTTATTTCTTACCTTTGATTATAGCATAAACATTACGTCCTTCCACCTTTGGTGCGCTTTCTACTTCAGCAACATCCACTAAGGCGGTTAAGACTTTGTTTATTTGATCGAAATAATAGCTCTTATCCAGCCTTCTGTCACGTCCCGGCTTAACCGTGATCTTTACTTTGCTCTTCTTATCAAGAAATTCGCGTATCCTTTTTAACCGATAGTCAATATCCCCGTCATCTATCATTGGTTTAAACCACATTTCTTTCATTTGTGATCCGGTGTTCTTTGTGCCTTTTTGCTTCTTTGAATACTCGTATTTGAACTTGGACCATTCTATAATCTTGCAAACAGGTGGCTTAGCCTGAGGTGCAATTTCAACTAAATCCAGTTCTTTTTCGCGAGCCAATTTAAGTGCTTCCTGGGGTGACATTACTCCTAGTAATTCACCCATCTCATCGACTAATCTAACTTCCTCAGCACGTATGTACTCGTTCCTTCGGAACTTATAATTTAAGTTATCGTTTTTATAATTCTTATAATGCTTCACTTGTTTAAGTTATTGTAATTTTACCAGAAAATTCTCAGTTAAGTAATTTTTCTTTTAATTTTGATAGCAATAAATATGGATAACCTAAGTATTTATTCATATACCAAATAGATCTTGGTGCAAATTCTATGATTTCATCAGCCAATTTTTGTTTAAAGGAAGTATAGCCATCACCTTCATTCAGCATCCATAAATCATAATAATTCACATTTTGCTTTACCAAATAATCAATAAATTTTATTTCCAAATACTCGGGAGCCCGAATAGACGCATAATTCTTATCGGATCCAGCAAAAACTCTTTCTAGCCGTGTCTTTGACGGATTAAAAATGGAGACATTAAATGCAATATACTTTTCTTTATATTTGGCAAAAACAAAATAGCAGTCCATATTCTCGGCAACAGCTTTTAGGGTTTCCAAACTAGGCATAAAGTAGTGGCCCATTGATTTAGTCAAGCTTTTTTCGTGAATAGCTTTAAAACATTCAAAGTCTATTCTAGAAAATTCATTAGCATGATAAATCTCGACCTCAACTCCTTTTTTCCCGGCATATGTAAGATTATATCTTTCCTTAGACTTAAACTTATTTACCCAGTTTTCTTTTGGATAGATTACTGCTGTACCCTTTTTCTTATTATTCCAAATCCCTCTATTGCCTAAAAGAGCTGTATAGGCTGAGGTCGGTTTGATATGGTCGATAATAAGGTAAATGTATTTCGCGGCCTTTAACTGCCCAAAGATTGCCTTAAATGCGTCCTGTATTGCATGACTCCCGACAGTATCTGGATTATATCTAATACCTCCCCTGGAATAACCAAATTTATATCCCCCTGGTAAAACCTGGTATGGTACTAATAAAGCAAATTGCTTATATATAAATATATCATATGGTTCCCTTAGTACATTTGCAAAATATACTTCATTATCAAAATAATGATCATCATTCAACTCTGATATAATTTTTAGGTACTCCTCGTTCAAATTCATTTGGTTATTTTCGCTGTATATTTGATAAAAATCAAATCCATATTGTTTTTTCAAAACTTCCGCCTAATAACTGAAACTCACCCCCAAAAGATTTTTTAAAAGAGATATATTTGCGATCCTGATTTCTCGAAGCTCCTTCAAAGTTTATAAAATCTACTTGAAGTGTCTCAAATGCATATTCAAACAACTTTTTATGCATCCCATATCCCACATATGATTTCCTCGCCTCATGATTAGTACCTATAAATACTGTATTAAGAAATTTCGAATAGCTTTTACAGTCAATATCATTTGCAAGTTCATAACTAAATCCCCAGACAAATCCGTCTATTAACCTGGTTTCCTTATTTACACCCACACCCACATAGGAATTTGGTGACATAGCGATAAATGTGGCAATATTTTTTGGAATATAGCCTTGAAAGCTGGCAGAATCGGCATATACTTTATAGATTCTTTCAAGTTCAGAGCCATTTGGACACTCAATAATTTGGAAATCATATTTGTCCAAGGCTTTGCGTTCATAATATCTGACTTCCTTATTGTTTATTTTTTCATTTGATTTTGATATTAAAATTGTTTCATTATCCTGCAAATATTTTGAAGGAGTAAAACCGAGGGAATTGAGAGAAAAGTGAATATATTCTTCTAATCCGTCTGCTATTAGTAAAGGAAGATCAATTTTAATCTTGGTAAATCTACGGCTTTTTAAATATTCAAAGAAATTTTCCAGATCGTCTCTTGAGTTTGAAACCGGACCATTTGGTATATATAATCCGTTCAATAGGCCAAAGCGCCTATACTGTTTATAGCGGATAGAAAAGCCGTCTTCATAGTAATTCATGCCAAATTCCTTCAGCTGTATTGGATCAAAAGTCAGGAATTTGGCATTTTTCATATTTATGGAATTATTTTTATACCTCCAATTTGGGAATTCAATGTCCCATTAGTTGTTGTAATAGCATTTACGGATATGGAATAAGTAATAGTATTGCTCGGTTCGGGTAATGTCCATGCGCCTGTCCAGTTATTTCCTGATCCGGTAGCATTAATTGGACCGGAAGTATATCCGTTCGAACCTGTTACAGTATATGTAACACTTGTTACATTCGCAGCTGTTACTCCACTAACTCTTACAGTAATTGGCTGAAAAGTGGTTTTTTTGATTTGAGCATTTGGCGCTGGACTCTGGAAAAGCACGGCAGCACCGACTGCAATCACGGTGAAATTAATATTTGCTATACCTTCATTTCCCTTCGTATTTGTTGCGACAACTTTGATTGTATTTGTGCCGGGGCTATACGTATTAAGTGCTATAGCTAAATTAACCGGTTCACTGGGTCCAAAAGTCTTTATGATTACACCATCACTTTTTACAATCTCAACTTTCTGCAGTGGAATATCTGAAGTTATTGTCGCAGATAGATTTAATGTATCTGACTGGGAGAATGTTGCTCCACTCTGCGGGGTGTTGATCGCCACTTCCGGGGGCCGTAGCGACCTAGCCACATCACATGTTTCAGTGATGATTGGTGTGGTCCCTTTTGCTGTGAGGTATTTTAATACCTGATCTGCTATATATTTTTGCGGGAAGATTTTGTCGTATCTGACAACATACCTTGTAGTTGCAAGTCCTAAATCTTTATCGATGTCACGGGCAAGCTTTAGTCTATCCCCACACTGTGTAACTGATTGGGATTCAATCCATGTTTCCGCTTTAGGAAGTGATTTATCTGACACTAGTTCCTGAATTGCATTTCCTCCTGCTTTGGCACAATTGTCACTATAGGCATTTCCAGTCAAGCTGCAT
Source organism: uncultured Candidatus Saccharibacteria bacterium (assembly GCA_964530975.1). Classification (GTDB taxonomy): domain Bacteria; phylum Patescibacteriota; class Dojkabacteria; order JAOAGR01; family JAOAGR01; genus CAZHCC01. Next base: position 16,058 of record CAZHCC010000004.1, on the reverse strand, counting down.
ACTGCAACTCGTCGAACACCTTCAGGCTGTTGAAATCTGCCAGGCTTGAAATATTGTTTATATTCATTTAAGGCAAAGCTGTATACATAATCATATAACCAACCTGACTCCGCAGAAGGTTTAAGCGGAGTGCATGCAGGATCATTATAACCACAGCTATTGCCTGCCCACATACCGATAACTGTATCTGGAGTATATCCCACAAATACAATATCACCTGGCCCCCTATCTGTATCCGAAGTTCCAGTCTTTCCTGCCCAATCAGTATTCTTTCTAATATCACGAATTAAATTAGCTGTATTAGGACCTATTCTTGAATCAATATCTGTTTCGAAAATGAAGTAATTTTTATTCATATCATTCACCAGATACGCAACGCTTTTTTCTATCACCTGTTTTGATTCTACTTTTGAATTATCGTAGACCAAATTACCTTTTTCATCTTCAATTCTTAAAAGTAACTTCCTAGGTTTATATACACCATTGTCTGCTAGAGTTGTAAATGCATGGACATGGTCCATAAGTGGGACATTTGCAGATCCAAGTGCGGCGGAGGGCCCTTTGAACTCAGCTCTAAGATTCTCATTACCAGTTAATCGAACATAGAAATCAGCATATTGTTCTACTCCAGCTATATTCGCGGCAGTAACTGCCGGCTGATTTAGTGACCATCTCAGGCCCTGTCTCATTGTAATAAAATCTCCTCTTCCTGTAGTAGATCCTCTTCCTGCACCATAAAAACTGAATTGGCCGACCACAAAATTATACGGATAAGGGCGTCCTGGTCGAAAAGCAGCAGAGGGACTTTGATCGATAGGTATATCGGCAACAATACTTGATGGATTATATCCTTTTTCAAAAGTTGAACCATAAACAAATGGTTTAATTGATGAACCTACGGATCGATAGGCGGCAGCGGCATTGAATTTTGGTGCAAAACGGACATCACCTTCCGGACCATTAAAATCTCTTGATCCAACAAGAGCTAATACTTCGCCCGTCTTAACATCTTCAATTACAGCTGAGGCTGTCTGTGCTCCGGTTTTGTCTTGAAATTCTTTGCTCTCCACCCGCTCTTTTATCACCCTTTCAAGCATTTCCTGCTTTGGATAATCAACAGTTGTATAAACCTTATATCCTTGTGTACGTAGATAATCTCTACCTTTCTGTCCTTCGGTAACTTTATCTGAGTATAAGAGGTCAATTTCATTAAGCACTTCATTTACAAAATGACCAGCTTTGATATTAATCCTGTCATTAGCAAATTTCACATTTGGAATATCTGCTAAGGCTTGATCATATTCTTCTTTAGTAATTCCAGTTTTATCGCGAAGTTCATACATCCTGTCCAGTACGTAAATGGCTCTTTCTTTACTTCTTTCAGGATTATAAATTGCTCCTCTAGGAGAGAATATTTCGGGATTATTCGGAAAAGCTGCAATATAACATGTTTCTGCAAGGGTCAACTCATTTAAATCAGACTTACCAAAAATATAAATTGAGCCTGTCCTTATACCTACATATTCACGACCCTGTCCTACTATATTCAAATACGATTCCAGAATCTCGTCCTTAGAATATGTTTCTTCAACTCTCATAGCTAAAATGGCTTCACGGATTTTTCTTTCCAACGACCTTTCATCCTCCGCTGTTGTTACTTTTATCAATTGCTGAGTGATAGAGCTACCTCCACCACATGACTCATAACTTTTTTTGGAGAGATAATTCCCGATTGTACAACTTAAAGCTCTTGAAAGGCCAAATAAGTCCAAACCTTTATGTGTTTTGAAATTAGCGTCTTCTGCTGCAAGAAATGCCCATTGCATCTTATCTGGAACATCCTTGATAGCAACTCTTTCATTTACAACCCTCCCTCTTAATCTATAAAGTTCTACTCCGCTCCTATCATAAATAATTGTCTCAGTTCCAAGTTTTTTGCTGTCCTCAAGATATTTGTCGACATTGGGCAAATCCCTTGACATTGCGGAAACAACACCAAGTAATACCAAAATGCCAAAAAGAGAGATAAATAAGAAAAATAATGTAAAAAATATTGCGAGTCTCCTTAAATAAACTTGAGCTTTCGTCAAATTTTTATTCTTTTTTTGTACTAGTCGAGAATTCAAGTTACCGGGTGTAATAGGTTTGAAGGGCGTTTTACGGCCAATACGATTAGTTTTATTCTTTAAATTTTCCACAATTGTTTTAAAGTCAAATAGTTTTTGATTTTTTTGATCTTTTAGATTCATTACTTTGGGTTTTTATTATCTTTCGGTTAGCCTGTATTGTAAAGCCTCAGCAACATGCTTTTTGTCTATTAGCTGAGATAATTCAAGGTCAGCGATTGTTCTTGAAACTCGAATTATTCTAAAAAAACTTCGTGCTGATAAGTTTAGCTTATTTGCAGCATTTAATAAAAATTTTTTTGCATCAGTTTCTAATTTCATGATAGATTCCAAATATTTTTGAGGGACTTCAGAATTGCAATATACATGAAAGTCCTTATATCTTTCCTTTTGAATATCTCGGCATTTTTGCACATCGGCTTGTATTGTCATATAGGTTCTCTCAGGTATTCGATCACTTTTACTCAGGTCATCGAGCTTAACTCGTTGTACAGGAATTTGAAGATCTATACGGTCCATAATAGGTCCAGATATTTTACTTCTATACTTTTCTATGGCATGAGGGGTACAGATACACTCTCTGTCAAGGTCACCAAACCAACCGCATTTGCATGGATTCATTGCAGCGACAAGCATAAAACTAGAAGGAAAGGTTAGCGAACCTCCCACTCTTGAAATAGTGATATTTTTATCTTCAAGTGGTTGCCTTAGTGCCTCAAGTGTATAAGTTGAGAATTCTGGGAATTCATCCAGAAATAGTATACCCCTATGAGCAAGAGATATTTCACCTGGCTTGGGGATTTTACCTCCACCGATTATTGCAATTGAAGATGCTGTATGATGTGGTGCTCGAAAAGGCCTTTTGATAATTAATGGTTGATTTTTTTCAAGTCTATTTGCAACTGAATAGATTTTAGTCAGCTCAAGTGACTCTTCAAATTCAAGCTTGGGCATAATTGATGGTAATGCACGGGAAATCATAGTCTTACCTGACCCAGGTGAACCTGTAAACAGAATATTATGTCCACCTGCTACTGCTATTATTGAAGCTCTTTTGAGTGTCTGCTGACCAATGATATGATCAAAATTAAACTCATATTCCGTATTACGAAAACTCATATCATCAAATTCCGTTCTACTTAACACTGTATTATCCTTGATAAATCGTATTACTTCGTTCAAATGTCCAACAGCAAATACATTCAGATCCTTTACCATAGAAGCCTCCTGGGAATTTAATGAAGGTACAATTATATTCTTAATACCATGATTTCTTGCAGCAAGAGCAATTGATAAAATTCCGACTCCAGTCCTCAAACTGCCATCAAGTGCAAGTTCGCCAATAAATAGGAATTCATTATAATTAAAATCCAGTTCAAGACTTGAACTTAAAATTGCGACTGCAATGGCTAAATCTAAATGAGTTCCAACCTTTTGAATATCAGCTGGTGCCAGATTTACAATTATTTTTTTACGTGGCCATATAAATCCAGAATTCTTGACAGCTGAGACAATTCTCTCCCTAGCCTCCTGTATTGATTTGTCAGGAAGTCCAACTATAGAGAATGACGGTAATTGCGAATTTAGTGTATCTACTTCGCAAGTTATTATATTACCCTCTATACCGATGACAACTCCTGTATATGCTGTTCTAACCATTAACCTTTATTATAGGGATTTTTTGGAATCGCGGTAGAGTTAGCATTTCCCTTTAAAAGGTGCATAACCACAAGGGTTAACATGAACTCCTCGATATTTCAAAGCTAAATGCACATGTATACCGAAAGCCTTGCCCGAAGCACCCATCCGGCCTACAGCCTGACCAGCCTCCACTCTTGGCTGGACACCATTCCTCAAAGTATCTGCAAGTGATCCATCGACTGAAGACATATGACAGTAAATACTTGAGAAACCATTATCATATGTTATCTGAACAGTAATCCCACATGCCAAATCACCATTACGTCCTGCAAAAGTTACAGTACCAGGGAACATAGCAACTAGTACTGGCGCTCCACGATCAGCAATATCTATTGCAGTATGATAGGAGCTATATCTTTGGGTAATAACTCCCGCACCATTTGCAACAGGCCAGACAAATAAACCATTGGTGTTGATAATAGGAGTAGTCCTGTCGTTTGATCTAGGAAGTGTAATCGGAGCCTGGGCTGGCCTTGGTAACTTTGGTGCTTCGATGATACCACCTGGAACTATAATCCGTTGTCCCGCAACAATTTCTGGGACTTTAGTTTCACTTCCCTCTGTACCCTGAACAACTCTGACATCAAGCAGATTAACATCAATAATTTGCTGGATTACACCAGTTAATTCTTCAGTAGTAGATTTATCTTCAATCAGTTTATACCGACGTGCAATGCTGATTACAGAATCATCTTTTTTGACCGTATGGATAACGCCGGAAACAGGAGGTATATCCAAAACCATACCAGGTTTTAGAATATCACCTGATTTAAGACCATTAGCCCACATTATTGAGTCTATAGTAAGAACATTGTCTTGAGTGCTGTACTGAGCAGCAATAGTAGAAAGAGTATCACCTGGATTTATAGTATGTTGATTAATTTTAAACTGTTTTTCAGTAATAAATGTTTGGGTCCCTGTATTTAGGAACACACCAGAATTGGCACTTGTAATGCCTGAATACTTTGATAAAAATCCCTTGGGATCGTTTCGATCAAACGAAAGATAAACAAATGCTCCAACTAATATAATTAGAAGCAGAGCAAGATTTGCGATGTATTTGAAGTAAAACCCTCTTCCAAGGAAAATTGAACGGGAAAATTGCTTTTTCCTTTTGTTTAATTCATTGAATAAAACCTTGGAAAAATGAGAAAGTTTCACATATGAGAATTTAATAAAATGAGAAAAATCTTTTAGGAAATCTTTCTTGCCTGGAACAGACTTCGTTAAAGTTTCCTTCCCAGCGAGCTTCTTCATATTTACCCCAAAATCAAGCTTATCGATTTTGAAGATTTTTTGGTCATTACTCATGTATATACGCTTTATAGGCCAAAGTCTTTAACAACAGTCACATTATATCATTTTTTGGCATATTTTGCCTCAAAACAATATTTTAATTCAATAGACCATAATACATTGTTTGATATACTAATGGAAGAAATTTAAAACAAAGAAATAACTGTAATTGAAATTCGTGGATAATCATTTATCATGACTCAGTTATTATGCAAAATAAGTTGTTCGAAAAAGCTTTCTCTTTTGGTCTACTCCTAATTATTATAAGTTTTAATCCCTACCTTTATCCCGGTTTATATCTAGATTCCACCGGATCCTTTAGCTTTATCTCTGTTATAAAGATAATTCTCCTTGGAATTCTCGATTTATTTGTACTCATTTTATGGATAAATAAAATACGTAGAACTGGTGAACTCGCTATAATCTCGACAAAGATCTACCTTCCAGTATTGCTTTTCATGGTTTCTACATTTACTTCGGTTATAATGTCAATTAATCTTCCTTTGGCTATCTTTGGATATAATTTCACATTGGAGAGTTCGTTAATAGAAACAATTCTGCTTTTCTTTTTCTTTTTAGCTTTTATTAATAATGTCAAACATAGAGAGGAATTAGAAAATATTATAAGATTCACAAGCATTGGTGTAGCCATAGTTACCATTTACTCTTTAATAAGATTTTCCGGTACCTGGGAAATTGGGTTTAGGCCATTATCTTTTTACCTCAATAGCAATACCTTTACTCCTTTAGGAAGTTACAGCTCATTGGTAGTGACTTCTCTAATCTCACTTGTATTTACTTCAGCTCTATTTATCACTGATATTATACTCCAAAGAGGAAAAATTGCCTTCTTTATAGATTCATTATGCCTTGGGATTATAGGTATAGGTTTTGGTGTTTTCCTGAATATTGGAAGTAGTTCCCCTGAGTATTTATATATTGCTTTATTTATTATTGCTATTTTAGGGATTTTCTACTTTGTTTTTAAAAATAATAGGGTACAAAAAGCATTAATACCAAGCTTAGCATTAATTCTATTATCTATTGGGGTTGGAATTGGATTTCATTTCCTTATAACCAAAGATTCAAACCAGCCAAATATTCCGTCCTCAGTACCTGTGGATATTACCTGGGGAATAACACTTGATTCAATATCTTCAATTGATAAAGGATTAATTGGAAATGGACAGGGAACTTTTGCTAATTCCTTTGATTTATATAAATCAGATACAATTGCTTTGCCATATACTGTTAATGGAGTCACAACCAGTAATTTTATTATTAATGCACAGTCACCAAATACCGAGGAAGTAAGAATTTTTCAATCTCCTTCATATTTACTTAATATTCTCACTTCTCAGGGTTTATTTGGCTTGATAAGTTTTATCGCTATAGTTGGAATGGCGGTTTTTATAGGTTTCAATAAGAAAAGTCTGAGTTCAAATATTTTAGGATTATTTAGCTTCTCTATTTTTATTTCATTATCCTTAATTAGTATTACACTCAAATATGATTTCATAATCTCTTTATTCTTATGGTTAAGCTTAGCAATTTTTGTTATCTCAGCTAGCGAAGACGAACCCGGGAAAAATTTTATTATTGCTGTAACCGGTAAATCAAGAGATTTTAATGAGAATTGGAATTACCTTATTCCAGGAATATCTGCCGTTATTACAGGAATTATACTAATTAATGCAATACCTATACTTGGCTCCAATTACTTTGGATATTTAGCAAAGTCTGCACAAGTAGATAAAAATACTGAGAATTATCAGAAGTATTCAGAAACTGCAGCTAATGTTAATCCATCATCGGATTTATTTTTGAGAGAGAAAGCTTTCTCAAAAGCTGTAACATTGTTTGAAAAGTTTGAGTCACTTCGAAATATTCCTCCATCTGAAATAAATTCTGGTCAGGCAAATATCGCTACAAATCAAGCATTCACTCTGCAAAGTGACATTTTAATAGATTTAGATAGAGCAATTAGGATGAATACAAGGGAATATAAAAATTTTTACACTACCGGTTTAATTTTAGCGACATCATCAGAATATACAAATAGATTGAACTTTGATGCCAAATCTGCAGACTTTTTGCAATCTTCTATCGACCGGAATCCACATCACCCAGAGTCTTATTATCAATTATCAAAAATATATTTAAGAAATGACCAAAGTACTGCTGCCCTAAATAGAATTACATCCGCAGTGAAAATGAGGCCGCAAAACTTATTATATTACGAGCTTTATGCTGATATTCTACGCCACTCCGGTGATTACCAAAATGCATTAACATTGTACTCTACATTAAAAGAACTTCGAGATAGTAATCCGACAAATGAGGAAATTAAAAAATTTTACGAAGAAAAAACGATTGACTCAGATATTGAAGAATCAATTAGGAAATTAAAAGAAAAACAGAATAGTGTAAGTCCAACTATAATACCAACACCGATGATCACTAGCACACCAATACCAACTACAAAAAGAAGATAGATATGAAGAATACATTAGGCTATAAAATTACAGACAATACCTTAGTTAATATTGCTAGTCTTGAGAGAACTTTATCTATTTTGAACCAAAATGAATTATCCAGTACAGCACAAAACAGATTGCGCCACGAAAGTATATTTGATGATTTATTCTCAATAAGTGCACATTTGAACTTAAATTTAAATTTGGGTGATATAAAAAGGATTTCATTGGGAAAAGATATTGAGCAAAAAGAAGCAAGACTGCTCTCAAATATACGTCAGGTATTTGATTTTATTAAGAATAATTATAGGAATAGAGATTATAACTTTAATTTTCATCTTGTTCAGCATGTTGTGAAACTACTCCAATCGAATATTCTGGAAATTTGGGATATTGGGAAAATACGTTCCGGGAATGAAACTCTAATCAGCGACTATGAGCTTAATGAACAGAAATATTCTGATTCCGACCTTAACAATTTATTTGCGGATGCAATTCTCTGGGTAGAAGAAGAAAGAACAATTCATCCGATTATCAAAGCGACTGTTTTTTTCATGTTGATAAATTCAAATTCGCCCTTTATAGGTTTAAATTATATATCCTCCTTAATTCTATTTAGACTAATTCTTGAAAAATATGGTTATAGTTCTGCCTTTAACCTGCCCCTTTTTAAACTTATTGTAGTTGATAACGGAATTGATTTTAAAGCTAGAGTAAATGCATGTTTGAAAGAACAAAACGGTATTACAGAAATAATTGATTTAATTGCTGATGCATTAAATACTTTATTAACACAATATAAGAATGAATTAATCAAATTTGATTATTATGATATTCGCTCAAATAGCGATAAAGTTGATCTAAATGAAAGGCAAATAAAATTGCTGAAATTACTACAGCAAAAAGTATTTATACGTAGGATCGAATTCGTAAAGCTATTTAGAGTATCACCCATGACCGCCTATCGAGATTTGAGCTATCTCGTACAAAAGAAACTACTGGTAACCTCAGGATCAGGTAAGGCAACCACTTACTCACTGACGACAAAATAATCTATTGTCCTTCTTTTTCTTTGTACGGTGATGGAACTGGAATACTTTTATATTCAGGAGGTATCTGATCATAATCTTCGATAGAGTTTATTTTCTTAAAATCAAAAAATAATTGTGAAGGAGGATTTGTTCCAGTTATAAACATTGCATTGAACATGCCTGTATTGGGGTCTGTTTGAAGAACAATATTAACTATTTCATTGCTAGTATATACTGGATGTTGCCACTTTCCAGAGTAGATATTTGGTACTGAGGAATTCTCTATTGGGTTAAATTTCTTCGATTTATAATCGTTCACCAAAGGACCTAGTGGAAAAATATTTTCCTTGAATGTATATTTAATACCCTCAAAAAGCTTTACAACATTTGCTTCAGAATCCGCTGGTATTTTATACGCCGTGAACTGCTTATTCACATTATCTAAAAATATGAGCTGACTCTTCTTATTAAAAAAGATTGAACCGTTTATTCCGAAGGTTTTTGCATCAACTTTAATTATATCACCTTTATTTGAAAGAAAAAAAACATCCTCATATTTATTTTCAACCAAGGATATCTGGGTTATAGAACGAGTTGGAGAAGACTGTAATTGGGTTTCCGGGGAAACTGTTTGAAAAGAATTGTCTTTTACATATAATACGCCACGGGTAAAAACTTCGAAATCCTCATTTAAAAATCTATTTGCGGCATCCTCAAAACTTACTTTTTTGACTAACTCGGACTCACGGATTAACTGAGTATCAGTACTTTTATTAAAGAATTGAAATACGAATACCAGAAAAATAATTATTAATACAATTGTTAATATTGGTTGAAACCCAAATTGTTTTATAAAATTTTGAAGGAAATTTTTCATTTACCAACTATTACCTTTGCAGTCCTTAAGACTCTGTCTGATAAAGTATAACCCTTACGCAAAACCTGTATAATTTTGCCTGAAAAATCTTTTTCTTCAATGGTTTGAATAACCTCACACTTTTCAGGATCAAAAGCATCTCCAGAATTAAACTCAATCTCAAGCACTCCTTCCATAGCCATTATTTGGAGTACCTTAATGTTTAGAATATTCAAGATTCCTTTAGTCTCTTCCGTTACACTTTCTTGCATCAAACCTGCTTCAATAGCATCCACAATATCTAAAAGTTTTGATAATAAATTCTTATTTGCAAACTTAGCCATAGATGAAAGCTCAGCATCTTTTTGTTTTACGAAATTTGAATATTCTGCTAAAAGTCTAGCATATTTATCTTTATAATCGACAAGATCATTTGTATTTAGCAGTTCTGAATTTCCTACTTCATCTTGTAATGTAGGTTGTTCATCAATATTTTGGTTATCTTTATCAGACATAATTAAGAATTCCCTAAATTATACCAGAAAATTAGAATAGACTTTATATTGTTTCCTCCTGTATATCTTCATTTGATCCATTGAAGAAGGCTTCAACATTTGAGATCAATATTTCCCTTGGTCTGGGACCATCTGCAGGTCCAACGATACCTGCGCTTTCTAATTCATCAATTAAACGTGCAGCACGTGCATAACCAATTTTCATCTTTGTTTGTAATAGTGAAGCAGATCCTTTTTGAGCTCCGACTACGATTTCTGTGGCTTGTCTAAATAATGGATCATCGGAGGAGAAATATGCACCAGAGTCACCGATTCCTGCTGATATTGTAAGGATAGCATCATCATTATACTCTACTTCAGGAGCCTGATCTCGGATAAAATTTAAGATCCTATTCATTTCACTATCAGCGCCTTTATCATCAATGAATAGGCCCTGGACCCTCACAGGCTTTAAGTCATTAGCTGTTTTGAAAAGCAAATCACCTTTCCCCAGTAATGTCTCGGCACCCGTTGCGTCAAGAATTACTCTTGAATCCATAGCCGATGCCACGGATAATGCAACCCTAGTTGGCACATTTGATTTGATTAGACCAGTAATAACATCTGCTGTAGGTCTTTGTGTGGCAATAACAAGATGGATACCAACTGCTCTTGATTTTTGCGCTAGTCGAATAATTGATGATTCAACATCTTGGCGAAATTGCATCATAAGATCTGAGAACTCGTCAATTAGAACTACAATATAAGGCATTAATTTTCCTGTTTCTATGGCATAATCAGCAATATTCCTGACTTTAGCATCTTTTAGTACTTTGTATCGCTCTTCCATTTCATTAACTGCCCATTTAAGGGCTTGTGCAGCTTTGGACATATCAGTAATTGGTGGCGTTAACAAATGTGGAATACCGTCGTATGGAGCCATTTCTACCATTTTCGGATCAATCATAATAAATTTTAGTTCATCAGGACTTTTTTGCATTAATAGACTTATAATAAAAGCATTTACTAGCACTGATTTACCTTGTCCTGTAGCACCAGCAACGAGAAGATGCGGCGAACTTGCCAGATCACGGCATACAGGATTGCCTTGTGTATCAATACCTACAGCTAAACCCAAAGTGTATTTTCCAGGATTATCACAAATCGGCTTAATTGATTCTCGCATTTGAGTCATCTGTCGTAAATCATTTGGAACATCAATTCCGATATAAGATTTACCTGGAACTAGTTCAATACGTAAATCAGATGGCGAAGCAAGTGTCAATGCAAGATCTTTTGAAAGATTAGCTATTTTTGAGAACTTTATACCTGCTGCAGGATCAATGAAGTATTGCGTAACTGCTGGTCCTATTGTATATCCTAGAATCTTTGCCTGTATATTAAAACTCTTTAATGTCTCTATTATGGCTTCAGCTTTACGCATAATTACTGATTTTGGGTCCTGTTGTTTTGGCTTAACATCATCTAGGAGGGCTATAGGTGGCAAAACCCATTCAGGATATTTTCGCTCAGTTAAATCAAGTGTAGTAGCTTCACCTTTGGGCTCAACTTTGATTATAGGCTTTGTAAGGTTTTGAGCAGATTTGGACATATTAGCAAGACTTATGCTTGGAATGTTAGCCTTAGTCTCTTCAATATCATTATTTCCCGAAATATCGGAAACCATTTTAATTGAAATTTTTTGCAAAAGATTTGGCTCATTCTCTTCTTCACTTCTCTTTTTGGTCTGTTTATCTTGTTCATCAACTTTTTTAACAATATTCATCTCAAGTTTATCTATTTGAGCCTTACTTAATTTAATAAATTCAATGATTTTTAATGCCAAATCTCTGATCCATAAACCAGTATTTATGAAAAAATCAATTAGCTGAACCACCCATTCGCTCAATTGTTTAGGACTTATATTTAGGGCTGAAAGCAAAGATAGCACCATCAGGATACTCAGTATTGCTAGTGCAGCTTCATTTGAGATTTTCCTCAAAGTATCGGAGACATAATAACCTATAAGTCCTCCATATTTCCCCTGCTCCGCAAGGATATCAGCCTGCAAAGGTGGAGCAAATAAATGTACCCATCCCAAAAAACAAATTAAAAATACCAAAAGCAGAAATATAACTTTGAGACTATTATATTTTCTTTCAGAGCCAAAAAGTCTTAGAGAGGTAAGAAAAAGCACTACTGACATTACAATAACTCCATTGCCAAACCATTTTGCTAGAGGGGCAAGAGCGGGTTGGTTTGAAAAATATGCAAGAAATAAAAGCACAGATAATATCAGACATATTATTCCAAACACGGCTAATGTCTCAGGATCTTTAATAGTTATCTGTTTTTTCTTCTTCCTAGCCACTTGAATTAACTTTTAAGTCATAACATATTAGCAAGCTAAATGGAAATTTGATAGCGCATAATCCACTGATAATGAACAAATGTAGAGATTTTACTCGGATATAGCAATAGGAGTAATGGGAAGATCAATAAATCCTAGAAGTAATTTATTAAATTCGTCTGCATGAGTTTCCTGAGGTACATGGCCTGCATTGGGAATAATAACTACTCTGGAAAATCGTATTTCCTGATCTAATCTATCAATCTCGGCTTTATTAATCCATGAATCTTTTTCGCCATATACTATTAAAGTTGTAATACGCACCTTCGATAAATCAACCCTCTCGTCGTTTCCTCTGGTAAAGATATCAGAAGCAGCAATAGCAGCACCATTTTGTTGTATTGGTTCAAGGTAACCTTTGAGATCCTCATCGGATGGCCTTTGATTATACGCTGACTCTAGATACCTATTAATCTGATTATACTGGAAGAAGTAGTACTCGGTTGCTACGGCGATCCATCTGCGTACTGGAGGATACCAGGTGAACAATTTGTAGAGGTTATCTGTATTATTATTGATTGAAGGATCGACTAAAATAATTACTCCAATATTCTCCTTTAGTTCAACAATCTTTGTAACAATTGCAGCTCCAATAGAATGTCCTACTAAATTCCAAGGCAAATCTTGTAGAATTATGTATTGTGAATCAATTTTTGTTAGTACCTCCCAGATTAAATTAGCACGTCCAGTAAGTGAGTGGTCCAGACCTAATTCTTTGGAGCTATAGCCGAATCCAGGAATATCGATGGCAATAACATAAAAGCCTCTCTTCGCAACTTCCTCGACAGATTTATTCCATGAATATGTTGATCCATAAAAACCGTGTAAGAAGACAACTTTTCCGCCTACTTCTTTTTTATCAGAATTCCAATCACGGTAATGGATATTAACTCCATTTATATTAATATATTTGCTTTGTGGGAATGGCTTCTGATCTTTATCGAATTTATATGTTGAAACCGGTATTAAATATGGCAGGGACGAAAATATTATTATTATTGAAAGAAGCACTAAAACGGAATCACGTAAAAATCTTTTCATCAGAATATAATTTTAGATGTTCAGTGTAAAAATAACAATATAATCAGCATTTAACTAAGTATTTTTTCTTCGATTCTTAAAAGCCGGTTATACTTCGCAATTCTTTCAGATCTGGAAAGCGAACCAGTTTTGATTTGCCCAGTTCTCATTGCAATAACAAGGTCTGCAATAAAGGTATCCTCAGTTTCTCCCGATCGATGGCTGATTATAGCACTCATTCCATGTTTATGCGCCAAATTTATTGCATCAATCGTCTCACTTAATGTTCCAATTTGGTTAAGCTTAATTAGTATGGAATTTGATGCATTCACTTTAATTCCATGTTCCAGTCTTTTTATATTAGTTACATATAAATCATCCCCAACTACTTGAATTTTATTTCCAAATCTACGTGTAAAATCTGTCCAGCCCTCAAAATCATTTTGTTCCAATGGATCTTCAATACTTCGTACAGGATACTTTGTTAGTATCTCCTCGTAATAATGGAATAATTCAAATTTTGTAACTACCTTATTTTCTGAGGTTAGCTTATACTCTTTTTTATCATAAAATTCTGATGCAGCAACATCAATTGCAAAAACAATATCTTTGCCTGGCTTATAGCCAGACTTTTCTACAGCAGCCATAATATAATCCAGCTGTTTGGTATTTGAACCGAAGGCAGGGGCGAAACCACCCTCATCACCGACAGTGGTCTGGAAATCATTCACTTCAAGGAATTTTTTGAGTGTATGGAAAACTTCAGCGCCGCATCTTAGTCTATCTCTAAAACTAGTTCCCTGTTTTGGGATAATCATATACTCCTGAAAATCTGAAGCACCTACAGCATGGCGTCCGCCATTCATTATATTCATCATTGCATAAGGAAGCTCGAATGGTTCATTTTTCAAATCAGAGAATCTCGAAAGGTATTCATAAAGCTCCATCCTCTCAGATTTTGCCTGTGCAACTGCAATAGCCATAGATATTGATAATATTGAATTCGCGCCAAGATTTGATTTTGTTGTTGTTCCATCCAGCCTTATCATAAATTGATCAATTCTGTATTGGTTTGAAGCATCCAGACCAATCAATGCAGGGGATATTTCCTCATTTACATTTTTTACGGCCATCAGTACTGATTTACCACCATAATTTTGCGGATCACCATCCCTAAGCTCAATGGCTTCATATTCACCTTTGCTGGCTCCGCTAGGGACGGAAGCCAGTCCACAAGAACCATCTTCCAAAGTTACCTCACATTCAATTGTGGGATTGCCTCTGGAGTCCAAAATCTGTCGGGCTTTAATTTGCTTTATCTTCGCCATGTCTTACAATTGCATATAGGATAAATCAACTAGTTATAAATGTAAATTTATGAATCTCCAAGAAATTGTTCAAAAGGGTAACTGGTATTTGGAATTGAATGTTACTTTTACTAAATACTTTCTGAATTATAAGCAGAATTATGATTCTCAAATCGATGATCATGCAAAGAGTAAATTTCGCACCGAAAGAAATAATATAATTCTTGAGCTGGCGGATTTATTCAAGAAGGACAAGATTGCATTAGGGAGTCCCAAAGAATTTTTCTTTGATGAACAAAGAAAGCCGATCGATACAATCGTAATTCACCATACGAGCCGACCTACTAATACACCACTTGAAGTGATGGAGGTAATTCATTTGCTGAATTTATATATCAGGGAATTCTCAAATCCAAATAAACCTTATTATGGCAAACCGCTTTTTAGCGGACATTTGAGGGATGACAAGCAAACATTCTTAGCTTATCACTATATTATTAAAAATGATGGAAAAATTATAAATACTCTTGATGAAAAGTATATAGGATGGCATTGCGGGAACTGGGATTATAATTGCAGAAGTATTGCAGTCACTTTTGATGATGATCTTGACGAATCAAGACCAAGTCAAGCAGCTTTGGAATCAGCGAGAGAATTAATTAGAAAATATTCTCCGAAGAATATTTTAGGTCATAGAGAAATAGTAAATACAACAACATGTCCTGGTAATTTATTCCTTGGTGAAGAAGGCTGGAAGCAGGAATTATTCATTCAAAATTAATTTGATATACTTTCAAATCTGAATAATGTTTGAAAAAATATTTAAGAATAAATCGCTAACCTTATTTTCTCTTTGTTTTGTAATTTTTTTGGATTTCTTAAGTTATGGATTGATTATACCTGTAATAAGTCGCTTGTTTTTAAATCCAGAATTGAGCTTTCTTCCAATCGAGTACAGTGAAGGGCAAAGACTTTTGCTACTTGGAATTGTTACATCCGCATATCCAATGGCTCAGTTTTTTGGGGCTCCTCTGATAGGAGCTTTATCTGATAAGTATGGTCGTAAGAAGATGCTTACATTAACCCTAACAGGTAGTGTAGTCGCAAACATTGCTTTTATTCTTGGAATACTCACTATGAGTACAACTGTAATGGTGATAGGAAGATTGATAGGCGGGTTCATGGGAGGAAATGCAGCCTTAGCAAATACAATCGTGGGTGATATCTCTGAAGACCATCAAAAAACCAGAAATTATGGTTTTGTTGGGTTAGGTCTTGCCCTTGGAATTGTTTTGGGACCATTTCTAGGTGCACAATTAGCTGATCCTGGGCTTATACCT
>CAZHCC010000003.1:0-22651 GCA_964530975.1 uncultured Candidatus Saccharibacteria bacterium | reverse complement strand
TTATATAGCTCATATTATTGGACTTTTTTCTATTAGGTATCTAATATATTTTATATTATGCGTAAATTGATTTCATATATTGTAGCATTTGTCATAATAATTGTATTTTCTCTGCCCCAGACTTGGAATGTTATTTACAGCTATTTGCCGACCAATACCCAAGTTTCCCAATTGAACTTCAAATCATTATTTGGTGATTATTCTATTTCCATAGACGGAATCGAAACTGGAATTGTGAATGATAAACAATCTCGTATTTTTACAAAAATACATTCAGGAGAAAGACTTGTCAAAATAAGAAGGATCAGTGAGATTAATGATTTCTATTATTTATTTGAAAAGAAAATAAATTTTTATTCAGGGACAGAGGTTGACATTGAATGGGAGTCCGGACCTAGTATAGACTCATCTAATGGTATTATAAAATACTTTCGGGAAGCAAAGAATTCCCAAGGTACCGAGCTAAATTTTATTACATTTCCTTCAAATTCAACAGTTGAAATAAACGATAATGTGAATGAATTAAAAAAATTACAATTAAATGATTCTCAGACATATAAAGTCAAAGTGAAAAACAATGAATCTTATGAGACCAGGGACTTTCAAATAAAGCTTAATACTGCGCAAAAAAACTTAAGCCATACTATCGAAATATACCTATATCGTAAACCATTCATTCAAGAGGATATATAAAAATTTGAGAAAGATTCAATTATTTTGTATTTTATAGTGATGCAGTATCTATGAATGATAAAAACCCTACAATTGTAATTATAAATGGTGCAAACTGGATTGGTTCTAAATTAATAGATACATTAATGGAAAATCAGGCGAATGTTATTGTTGTTGACAATTTTGATGACATTTCAATGCCCTTTATCAAGCACTTTTCTGATAATAAAAGATTTGTATTTATAGAAAAAGATAAATTCAACTCAATAAGGGATAATTTTACACGTATTAAGTATTTCATTCATCTGAAAAACGACTTTAATTCAAAAGATGATGATATTTCAAGTAAACAATTCTTAAAAGAGACAAAATTTGTCGATGAAGCATTAAGTACAGCACTCGAGAAGAATAGTGCATATATTTTAGTATCAAGTATACATTTACATAAAGATTTTGTCCTTCGTAAAAATTTTACTCGCACAAGTGTAAATGCGTATACTGAGTCTGATTTACAGGACTATATTGAAAGAACTGTGCTTGAGTATCATCATAAAGCAGGGCTAAATTCAAGAGTCGCAAGATTAGGTAATGTTTATGGGCCTGAAATGGACTTGAGCAAAGATTCTTTATTATTACAAATTATTTCAGATGCTTTCTATAAGGAAGAAGTAAGAATTTATGGTGATGGATTAGAGTATATGTATTATATTTTTATCTCTGATGCTATTCAGGGTATTTTCCGTGCACTATTTACCGAAAATACACAAGGAGAAGTATATTCCCTTACAAATCCTGAAGAAATATCTATTCTTTCTATTGTCAACAAAGTTTTATCTCTTCAGCCAAATGCAAAGCGCATCAAATTCTTGAAAGGGGATCCAAATGCGAATCCGCTTTATGAAAGAGCTTATATACCGGATCCAAATTTAAGTGAAATCGGCTGGACCCCTATTATGACTTTTGAACGAGGTCTTGTTCAATTATACGAATACTTCCAAAATTATATTTGTAGATATGGCCAATATGATGATCAGAATAAATATTCTGATAATAATAAATTCTCAGGTAATGATAATGTCCAGTTCGACTTTGATAATACATTAAATCTCGCAGATAGTTTATATAATTATAATCAGCCACATGAAAGTCAGCAATTCAGAGATTTCTACAAAAAATTAAATGCTGATGATTCACCAATATATAATATTAATAATAGAGAAAATCTTGATCCTCATCCATATCTGACTCAAAAAGAGAAGAAGGAAAATATTTTTTTCACCGGGATTAAGTATTCTTTTCTGATCGTATTATGCATTTTTATTATTATACCGGCATTCCGGATTTTATATATATCGTATATTTTTGATAATCAGTCTTCTATATTTTCAGACAAGCTAAAAATATCTACTTATTCCCAACAAGTTAAAAGTGATGATTTCCAGAAGTCGCTTGAAGAATCACTAATAGGCTCAGACTGGATTATAAATATTTCGAAGCAAGACCAACTAAAAAAAGACTATATCCAATTACTAAAGGCATATAACCAAAGTGTTAAGATATATAATTTTATTGCCCAAAAAGGTCTTCAGAATGCTCTAAACACGAGTGACCCAATTGACGAACAGACTCTGGGAGAGTTAAGAAATTTATTACCTGAGGTAGAAAATACTATAAAAGATATACAGATTTATAGAGGATTGAATCTTCCAAATCCGACAAAAAGTGATTTCAGTCAGATTTTAGAATGGCTTCAGAAAGTTAGATCACAAATTAATTTCAAAACTCTTGCAAATTAAGTTTTACAAATATTCTGATACTGTGTATTTTATATTGTGACTTTTCCTATATTTACAGAATTTGCAATTATCATTTTAATTGCAGCAACACTGGGCTTATTTGCTGTGAAACTCAAGCAACCGCCAATACTAGGATATATTCTTACTGGTTTGATTATTGGCCCATTAACTCCTTTCTTTAAACCCGATGTACAAAGTATTGAATTACTTTCGCAAATAGGTATTGCTTTTCTGTTATTCACACTTGGTTTGGAACTTAAGGTCGCTGAATTAAAGAAAATTGGTAAAGTTGCTCTTGCAACAGGACTCGGTCAAATAATATTTACTTCATTGGTTGGATATTTTTTATCTCTGGCTCTTGGTTTCACTTCTATCGCATCAATTTATATGGCAATCGGGCTGTCATTCAGTTCAACTATCGTAATAATCAAATTATTAAGTGCCAAGAATCAGCTTGATAGCTTATTTGGCCGCATCAGTATTGGCTTTCTATTAGTACAAGACTTTGTGGCCATATTAATTTTAATTGGCTTATCCGCATTAAAGAATGTTGGTGGAGATAATATATATCAAATTGTAGGTAGTCTTAGTGAGGCTTTTGTAAAAGGAATAGTGGCAGCTTTAGTTATTTATATGACGGTCAGATTTATACTTAATCCTATCCTAAACTCACTTAAGACCGAAAAAGAGATTATGTTTCTTTTGACAATTGCCTGGGCATTGATTTGTGCTGCCGTTATGAAGCAAATTGGTTTCACGCTTGAAGTCGGAGGGGTAATGGCTGGTATAGCATTATCAAGTAGATTTGAACAATTACAAATTGAAAGTTGGACGAGGCCATTGAGAGATTTTTTCCTCGCTCTTTTCTTTGTACTCTTAGGTGCAAATATTCAAATAGAAACCGTTAATCAGGCCTTACTACCTTCATTATTTTTTTCCATTTTTGTACTTATTGGAAATCCAATAATTGTAATGTTGATTATGGGTCTTCTCGGGTACAAAAAGAAAACAAGTTTCCTGACGAGTCTTTCTGTCGCTCAAATTTCTGAATTCAGTTTGCTTTTGGTTAGTTATGCATACAGGGAATTGGGACAAGTTAATGATCTTGCTATTACTA
This sequence comes from uncultured Candidatus Saccharibacteria bacterium, assembly GCA_964530975.1. GTDB lineage: Bacteria > Patescibacteriota > Dojkabacteria > JAOAGR01 > JAOAGR01 > CAZHCC01. The sequence continues at coordinate 19,066 of CAZHCC010000003.1, read as the reverse complement.
CAATGACAATTGTCGGAGGTATTACAATGACAATTTCATCGTATATGATTTATTATAATGAGCAGCTATATCAAAAGCTTTCTAAATATCTAGGTATTTTTGAATTGAAAAATCCTGTAGAAAATAGTTCAGATAGTGATACAAACCTTAAATTTTATAAATCTCTTGTCTTGTTTGGTTGCAGAAGGACAGGTAAAAATCTATTGAGATTAATGAATATTCCTAAGTCCGAAATTCTAATCATTGATATTGATCCAAGAATTGTAAGAGAAATGAGAGAGGAAGGATACGATACGATGTATGCAGATATGTCGGATGAAGAAATGTTCAAATACTTCCATTTAGAGAATGCAGACACTATTGTGTCTACAATTCCTACAATCCATGAAAATAAAATCCTATTGAGGTATTTGGCTGAACTTAAGAATAAACCTGTTAGTGTCATTACGGCTCATGATGGAGATTCAGCTATCAAACTATATGATATGGGTGCGGAATTTGTAGTATACCCACATTTATTAAGTGGAGAAATAATCTCTAAAATTTTAAAAACGAAAAAAATGACAAAGAATTTTATTAAGCGAAGAACAAGGAATATCGAGAAACTTCCAAATCTTGTTTAATTTATGATTGGAGAATGGCTATAATCTTTTGTATTACTGCTCAAATAGCTTTCTACCATAATTCTTGCTGATTCACTATCAATCCTCTCGCGGATCTTGTCATGACTTAACCCCATCTCCTTGAGATTCTCCTCTGCAATTTTTGAACTCATCGATTCTTCAATGAAAATCAAATCACATACAATATTTTGTTTTGTCAAAAAAGTTTTAAGTCCATTTGTAAATTTACGGACTTTTTGTGCTTGTTTACCTTCAATATATTTATTTTCCTTTTCATAAAATGAAAGAGGTAAACCAAAAATAATTTTTTCTGGATAATAAGTATTTAATAAGTGGTAAATTTTATTATAAACTTTTTTTAACTCTATCTTGCTTTCGGCTTTGGCCTCTTTGCGTGCCTTTGCTATTATTTTCGGATCGGTCCCCTGCGAAAAGTCTTTTTTCGAAATCTTTTTAAGTTCCGAGTGATTAGAAATATAAGGTAGAGAAGTTGTTATTCTGCCTCTTTCATCTGTAACTGCAACACCAATTCTTTTTTCGCCATAGTCGAATGCTATAAGATTCATATGTATATTATAAATTAGGATGCGGGAAATACAAATATTTTTTGAATGTAAGCTGATTATATATATTTATTTCATTTCGCAGTCAAACTCGGAAAAGTATTACAGGTTGAATAGTCTGTCCTATCCGGAGTTCACTTACAGTTAGAATAGGTTGAACAGTCTCGGACAGTAACTACTTCATTACACAAATATATAAAACCGGCTAAATAACTATAAATAATATTCAAATATCAGAAAATAAATTGGCCGTCTTTATAAATTATCTGGCTTGAGCCATTCTCCAATTGCGCTGTTACCTGGCGATTTGTTGTTGAGATAATGTCAGTATGGACGGAACTATCATTAAATCCCAGCTCTTCCTGCATTTCCTTTGTTAACTCTTTTTTGTCACCATTATAAGTCTCGCTATAAGAGCTACCAAGTGCTAAATGAAAATTGCCATATTCGCCGCCGTAATTCTCATCAAATAGTGTTTCAGCCATGAATCTGTCTATCTTGGAATGTCTTTTATCGGTTAAGCTTATTTCACCAAGTTTGTCTGCATTTTCGATTTTCAAATATTCTTCAATATATTTCTGATTTTCACCTGCCCTGGCACTTACAACAACTCCATCCTTAAACTCAAGTTCTATATCTTTAACTACAGTCCCCTGGGTATAAAGTGGAGAATCGAATTTCACTCTTCCATTTGTACCTCTCCAGTCTGGAGAGGTGAAGATTTCAAAAGAAGGAATATTATTGCCACCACCGCATACCCATTTACGGTTTTCGCCTATTAAAACTTTGAGGTCAACGGATTCGCCTTCAATATGAATTTCTCTAATTTTCAAATCATTCAGTTTTCGTTTAAATTCTATCTGTTCCTCAAATAATACTTTCCATCGTGCTACGGGATCGCTTTCATTCAAGTAACATGCTTTTATAATCTGATCCCAGTACTGCTCAAGTGACATTCCTGCCTCTTTTGCCATTGCCTCAGTACCAAAAAGACCCAAAGTCCAGAAGAATTTACCCTGATCCTCTTTTGCCTTCCAGGCATCTTTATAGAACTTTCGTGACTGCGTCCTTTTCATTATCTTTTTAGTATCTATATCCTTAAGTTCAAATGGATCATTGGTAGAAAGAATTGAAATAACATGGCTAGAGTCTTTCAATCTACCTAAAAGCATATTTTTGGGATTATAAATTAATTGCTCATCATTTGCATTTTCATAATAATTTTTTGCCAGTCCTTCTGGATTATAAACAAAAATAGGATATCCACCTGCCTCAAGTACTGAAGTTTGTAATGGTAGGATAAATTGCTTTGCAGACTCATCAATAGAGATTGTAACTCCTTCACCAATTTGAAGCCCTTTACCTCCCCAGAGTGCACATTTAACTAATACATCTGCATATTTTTTAAGAATCTCTTGTGATGGCATTATAATTTTTAAAATAATTCTCTATAAGTATCAAATTTAATATTATCTTTTTCAGATTCAATTCTTTCTTTATTTCCCACAACTGCATTAACTTTATCTTCCGGCTTTATACTTTTAAGTAATGAACCGAATTTCCTTATGTCTTCGAGTTTTGCACCAAGTAACTCTGACCTCAATCTTTTTCTTAATTCATCAGTTATACCCGTCAAATATCTTTCCATACTTAGCCAGCCCTTTTCTTCTGGTGTCATATAATTATCAAGGTCACCTATACATCCGATTATATTTCCTTCAAGCTCACGGGGTGATATTTCAAGTTTTTCAAAATATTCACCAGCTTCATTATAAACATTAATACTTCTGCTTAAATTAGGATCCCTATAAGAGACATAACCGTAAATACCATTTCTTAAATCAAATCTATTCATACCGCCATATGCACCACCCTGTGCCCTTATATTCTGCCAAAGATATTCACCATAAGTAATCTGGTTAACTACATAAAAAGAGCCATGCAACTGATAACCGGCTTTATATAGACTAAATGCCTGTGCAACATAGTTTACACTTGTTGGAACTATAAAAGCTTCACTTTTCTGTTCAATCGAAATATTGGAAGACATCTTAGCCGCTGCAATTTCAATCGATGGCCTTACATTACAAAAATCATCCAGTTTCTTATTAATATCTGGAATTCTACCTGTATAATTTACTATTTCTATTCTAGAACTAATAATATTATCTCTGAAGTTTTCCAAGTTAACCACTAAGTCATTAATTCTAACTTCAAAATTCTCAATTAGATCTTTAAGTAACTCATAATATTTAATTCCGCTAATATTTTCTTTCAGCTGAAAATCAGCACTTAGTTTTGAAATCGATCTACTAATCGCATATGAATGACCGGAATTAATAATCCTGTTTTCTAGTTCGGATTTATCTTCATCGAGTAGCTGTTTAATTCTATCTTTATTTCCGAATTTGGTTTCACTTAATATCTCATTCAATAATTGGAGCGCAATATCAAGATTATCATCAAGAAATTTAATAGAGAAGAACATATAAGCTGCAGTTTCATTTGTTTCATATTTATTCTGAATTAAAAATCTGCTGCCAAACCCACCTGTATTCTTATCTAGATTAGTAGCTAGTTCAGAGAAAGATCTTTTTCGGGTATCCAGTTTACCCAGTAGATTTGCAAAGATACTTAAACTACTCAATTTTTGTTCATCAATATCAGTAATATTTATTCCAATGTCTAAATAAGAAACTTTATTTGCTTCAATATCATGTTTAATTATCTGAATCTGATTTGTTTTTGATACATCTATTGGCAGTATTTCTGGCTTAGAGCTTATATCCTTTATCTCAAGCTGAGGAATACACTTTAATGCTTCAGGAGTATCTTTCGTCTTTTGCCATTTTTCAAAATCTTTATTTCTTTCAAGCAATTTTTGTACTCCATCTTCTCCTAAATTAGCCTTGTAAACTTCCAGTCTTGTCTTTTCAGCTTCTTCATTCTTTATTGTAAATCCAAGATCAGGTTTTACAATAAGAATTATATGATGAGTATTATCCAAGAAATATTTTTTGATCAGATTCTCAAAAAACATTTCACCAGTCGATATTTTTCCTCTAATTCTTTTAAAACTTTCTTCAAATGTTATATTTATTAATGGATCCAAGTCGTAATTCCATGTCTCCATTATTTTACGCAAATAATATATATTCTTCGGATATCTATCGTGAGGATTACCTTCTCTTTTATTAAATTCTATACGGTTAATTGCACCTTCAATTATTGTATTATCAATTTGCTTGGATAATTCTATTAAAGTTTTTTGTATTATTTGTTCAATTTTTTCTATATTCTCGAGTTTTACACCTTTAAGTCCGGTATAGAAAACCGGACTTAAGTATTCCTGATCAAGTCCAAGGCCAATAAGTCCTTCACCAAGCCTTGACTCCATTAACGCTTTCTTGAGAGGAGAGGCTTCAGATCCCAGCAAGATATAATTAAGTATTTCCAAGCCAAATCTATCATCCTGACTTAATTCACCTATAATTGACCAGCCACTTACTGCATAACCTTTATCTTTACTTTCTTCACTTGCTGGGTATAGCTTTTGGGCTAAATGTGTTGAAGAAAATTTTGGTTGAGATTGGATAGATTTCTCTAATGGAGCATATTCATATGAATCAATGAACTCATTTATTTTTTTAAAGCACTTTGCTTCATCAATATTTCCATAAAAAACTATTTTGGAATTACTAGGATGATAATAAGTTTTATGGAAATTCCTAAAATCCTCATATGTTAAATTTGGAATTTTATCAGGATCACCACCTGAATTATGAGAATAAAGGGTACCTGGGAATAATTCCTGGGCTACATAGTTTTCAATTATGCTTTCGGGATTTGACATTGATCCTTTCATTTCATTGAATACAACACCTTTGTATATTACCGGATCTTTGGCATTTTTGAGCTCATAATGCCACCCTTCTTGTTCAAATACATTTTGAGTAATAAGTGGGTTGAAAACCGCATCAAGGTATACATCCATTAGATTGTCAAAGTCCTTTTCATTTACACTGCAAATAGGATATATTGTCTTATCAGGCCATGTCATCGCATTTAGGAAAGTATTTAGTGATGTTTTAATTAATTCTACAAAAGGTTCTTTAATAGAATATTTTTTTGAACCGTTAAGAACAGAGTGCTCAAGAATATGAGCAACACCAGTCGAGTCTTTGGGCAGAGTCTTGAAGCTAATGCTAAACATTTTATTCTCGTCTTCATTCTTAAGCACAAGGACTTCTGCATTTGTCTTATCATGGGTATACAAAGTTGCAATGCAATTTAATTCAGGAACTTTTTTTATCCAGATTATAGAATAGCCTAAAGAATTATGATCAAACATATGAATTTGATTGTAAGATAAAAGTTAGTATATGTTAAATTTGTGATAGGACAAGAATTAAGCATTACGCATTTCGTATTTGGGACAAATGGGTATATTATTGATAATTATTGGCGTATTCAAATGTTGAGTAAAACGGAATGTAAAACCAAAGGTGTTATTCTACGGATTGTTGATTTTAAGGAGTGTGACCAGATTTTTGATCTTTATACCGAGAATGGAGAATTAATCGGTTTCTTTGCCAGAGGGGCTCATAAGCCTAAAAGTAAATATCATGGTGTAATATCAGTGGGCAATTTCGTAGATATAAGTTATACCTCAGGCAAGAATTTGAATTATCCAAGAGAAGTTAATTATGATCTCCAAAGAATTTATACTTTTCATAAAAAAACTTTGGAAGGCATGTATTTTTTTAGCGATATATTATTGATTATTCGTATTATCGCCAAAGATTACAATGAACCTGGAATTTATGAAATTTTTATCAAGGCTTTCGAACTCGCAGAAAAAAATCCGGAAAATTTTTTGGGGATATATAATCATTTTCTAAAAGAAATGCTTCACTCCCTTGGATTCGATTCTAGTCCTAAATGTTTCCTAACGGGTGAAGAGATCAGGGATAAAGAATTTTATTATCATCCCGAATCTAATCATGTTTTCTCCAAAGACCATAAGCCACGTACTATAGATATTCCATTGATTACTTATGATGCTGTTTTTGAGAAGAATTTTCTGAGAAAAAAGTTTGCTGAAACCGTCAATTCAAGAGTGATATTGAAATTTTAGTGTATAAAAGTATAATTTCGCTAGACGAAGATGAACAGACATTTACTTACATTATTTTTTATATTGCTTATAGCAATATCAGTTCTATACCTAATACCGGGATTTTCGCTTGAGTATAAGAACCAAAGATATACTTTCAGCAATTACCCGAGTTTAATAAATAAATCTTATGATAATATAAAAGTTAATATTCCCGGTATTACTGAGACATATATAACATCTATTGAATCTGTTAACCAAATTAGCAACGACAATGAATGGAGTCAGCTTTTATCCCGAGATCAAAAAACATTAGAGCATAGGCTGGAAGCAGTTTATGGCAATGCCTACGAATTACGACTCGATAAAAAAGACAATAAAGCAAGATTCACAATTAAATCCGACGATATTGTTTTCGATGATAAATTACTGACTACTTCCAATTCAGTTTTTGAGATTTATTCAGTAAATACAGCCGCCGCTTCAATTAATCCCAATAGCCAAAGTGAGCCAACAAAAACAGTTCTAAATTTGCAAAGAGATGATTTTGGATTTGCAGAAGTTGTTACAACTGCATCAAATTCACCACAGTCTCAGCATTCGGTTCGCATTCCACTCGGATTACTTATGGGACCAAATAAAATCAAGCTCATTGGAGACAATTTATTTGCTCAACTTTCAATTACCACCTCATATGGAGAGTATTCGGGAAAATTTGATTATAACCAATCCGGTACTGCTACCCATTTAGTTATTACAGGGATAAACAGTAAGTCTGAAGCTCAGTATTTGCGTTCTCTTCTCAATACTCCTTCTTATAAGCTAAGTTATACAAGTCTTGGCAGTGAATTTAATACTACGGGTAAGAAACTACTACTTGGATTAACTGCACTAATACTAGCGAGTTTTGTATTTGCAGCTATACTAAATCGGTATACCGTTAATAACTTGAGTATTCGAAAAGTTCTATTAATGACTGGACTCATATTAATATATTTTGGAGTCGTAAAGCTATTTGCTTTTGAGCTCACACTCGCATTACTTATATTACTATCAATTATTATCATATTCACACTTTTTAATACAAGATTTGAGTATTATATCGCTCTACTAACCATTTTATTTCTTTTGAAATTACTTGGATTTCTGCCGGGTTTTGAGATAAATATATGGAATCTACTTATTTTATCGCTATTTACATTATTTATATGGACCACAAATTATGTTCAAAAACATGACAAAAAACTTGCGTAGTTTATTAAAAAATTTTGGACCTAAACTAGGCTTCAAAAGATTTGATTTGTATTTATTTGCTTTATTCCTTACGATTCAGGCAGTATTAGTTGGAGTATCCGTTTACACAGGAACGATACAGTTCAATTATATGTTCGTTAATAATTATTACATACAATTGATTCTGGTATTTTTAACTTGCATTACCATATTCATCTTCACTTTTAAGGATTATGCAAAAAAGAATTTAAATTTATCACTTTTTATCTTCTATATTGTCTGTACGGCTCTTTTTACATGGAATATTCTCGGAATTAATGCATCACTGGAAACAATCACTAATCGAGCTTTATTCAGTATCTCAAACTTTATATTTATTCTAATATTTATCATATTACTAAATTCTGTTATATCAAAATATGACTTTCCTATGACCATAAACTGGACAGAGTTTTATTTAGAAGCAATGAGTCATTTCAAAAGGAATCTTGGCATCTTTTTTGGATTAGCTCTGATAACCAGCATATTATCTTTCTATAATAAGTCTTTTATATATCCTATCAGCTTTATACTTGTAATCGACTCGGTCTATATACTGAAAGCTTTAATGGCAAATATTCGAAGGTAGTACCCCTTGTTTCATTATAATTAAAGTAGGATACTAAATAGTCATATTTTTACATGTCAAAACTTATTATTAAGGGCGGCAAACCCCTAAGTGGAAGGGTTAAGCCCGTAGCAAATAAAAATTCAATTATTAAATTAATTCCAGCAACAATTCTTTGTGATGAGCCAGTAACTATTCATAATGTCCCAATGAGTTCTTCAGTTATCTTATTTATCGATGTTTACAAGGCATTGGGAGGTAAGGTGGAATTTCTTTCTCCGGGAACTGTTCGATTTGATTCTAGCCCCATTAATAAATATTCTGTCCCTGAAGAATTTGCAGAAAAGGAAAGAGCGACTTTTGTTTTCCTTGGTCCTCTTCTTGCTAAATTCGGCAGGGCTTCAATTAGTGATCCCGGAGGCTGTAAATTAGGTAATAGGCCTCTTGATACTCATTTCCAGGGCTTAAAAGCGCTCGGAGTCAATATAGATAAAGAAAGTGGATATACGCTTTATACAGAAGGCCTGATAGGCAATGATATCTGGTTGCTTGAAGCCTCAGTAACCGGAACGGAAAATATTATTCTCGCAGCAGTCTTCGCTGAAGGTAGAACAACAATTTACAATGCTGCCTGTGAACCGCATACCCAGGATTTATGTAATTTTTTAGTCTCTCTGGGAGCAAATATTCAGGGCATTGGAAGCAATAAACTGATTATTGAGGGGGTCAAGAGACTTGGTGGGGGAGAATGGACTGTCATTCCGGATCATATTGATATTGCAGGCTGGATAGTTGCCGCTGCAATTACTGGTGGGGATTTGTTGATAGAAAATGCGATCCCTGAACATATGACTCAAATTCTAAATAACTTTGCTAAAGTTAATGTTATTGTTGAGATTAGGGGAAAGGATATTTATGTTCCCGCAAATCAAAAACTTGAATGTAAGTTAAATGTAAGGGGGGATATTGATAAGATTGTTAGTGAGCCATGGCCAGGTTTTCCTGTTGATTTGATTCCTCAAGCAGTAGTTCTTGCGGCTAAAGGAAGTGGAAATATTAAGGTACATTCATATATGTATGAAAGCCAGCTATTTTTTGTAGAGGAGTTGCAAAAGATGAAAGCCTCAATTGTACTTGCCGATCCACATCGGGTTATAACTTTCGGGCCAGCTAAATTCCATGGTGCTAAAGTAACTTCCCCAAGTATTTTGCAATGCGCACATGCACTTGTACTTGCTGGTCTTTCCGCAGATGCAACAACTACCATGTTCAATGCCGATTCGATTTTTCGAAGGTATCCTGAAATTGTTAAGACATTGCAGAATTTGGGTGCAGATGTCATTGTAGAAGACTAAAAAAACTCGTAGAAATTTTAAAAGCCCTCATATGAGGGCTTTTAACAGTTCAAAATATGATTACTTCTTCTGCCGTCGCTTATATAATACAAACCCTATAAGGCCAATTAATAGTAATCCTATAACTAGCAGTGCATAGATATTATGCAAAATCATGCTTACTACGATAGTGATTGCAGATAGTACAAATGCTATAAGGAAGGTTATACCGCTTAGTATCATTCCTGTAACTTTGCCTATAAATGGAATAATATCGGAGATAACAGATAATGGTCCAAGTATCATCATCATACCAATCCACATCATCATAAAGCCAATTCCTCTAAATACCCATCTCATAATAGTATCTTCAGTCTGGACAGCAGCTAATGCTTCGTCTCGGGTTCCTTTGAATAGTCTATATGCTTCAACACCATTTTCTGCTTTAAACTTTTCTAGTGTCAAACCATTTTTCTTTGCAAATGCAATAACCTCAGTACCAGCTGGAAGGATATAATAACTTATCTTCATATCACCAATTTGAGGAGTATCAATACTTGATTTACCAATATAAATATAATCGTTTGTAATTTGGGGAATTACTGAACCTGCAGGAAAAGTCATAGATGCGATTGTAGTATTGCCGGGATTGGGGATTAGTTTTTGAAGTTCAGGCAGGGTAGTCTGTATTAGGTTTATATTATGAATCCCTAATCTTGCATCCTTCGAAGCACTTACACTATCCTGTATAGTTTTTTGAATATTTATATGCCCTTCGGGTTTACGGAATGAACCTGAATCTGGAGCTTCATTAACCCATTTTTTTTCATAAGTATATGTTGTTGATGTAGTTTCGGAGCCTCCAATATTACTTTGTGAAGTTGATTCACTTTTCTCAGACCATGAATAAACTTCTACTTGTCTCTTAACATATACATTTTCAGCGGGAATAAGGTATAGACCATCGCCCACCCTTTCATTTGCGGTTAATTTGCCTTTTGCGGCAACCAGCCTTAAGTTATTTTCTGATGCCTCATTCGTTGCATCCATCTCAACAGCTGTTTTGTATGTATCATAGTTGTTTGGTCTGCCTTCATTCCAGAATAAAAGCATAAATGAACCAAAAAATAAAATGATTCCTATGAATATACCCATAACAGAATTAAATAATCTGCTAAGGAAACCAGTAGTCTTTGTTTCAGAAAATTGATCAGACATATTTAAAATATGATAGAGTATCCAAAAAAAAAGTAAATTCTTATTTTATAATTTTTTTAAAGAGTATGTAATCTTATATTTATATAGAATTATGATACGATCTAATTAAGTATTTATGACTAAAATAGTATGAAATCAGTAAATAAAATAATAATGATTGGTAATCTAGTTGCCGATCCAGAAACAACTCAAATTAATGCAGATACTGAGGTATCTAAATTTACTTTGGCTATCAATGAAGGTTACAAAAAGCCAAGCGGAGAGCAAGTTGAGCTTACAACTTATATTGATTGTGAGGCATGGGCAGGGCTTGCCAAAGTAACAAAGAATTATTTAAAGAAAGGATCGAAGGTTTATATTGAAGGCAACCTTCGCTCAGATAAATGGACTGATGCGGATACTGGCAAAAACCGTACCAAACATAAAATCAGGATTCAGGATTTAGTAATGCTTGATTCAAGAAGAGATGGAGAATCGGGAGGAAGTTCTTACTCCAAATCCAGTTCCTCAGATGAAGAAGAGCCGGTTGTCAAAGCCGCTCAGGACGATGAATTACCATTCTAAGTTTTAATTAATAGCAAAATTTAACAAATCCCAGCTTTAGCTGGGATTTGTTAAATTTATGTGATTATATTTTTCTAGTCCCTGACTTTAAATTACAATATTCACAATTTTCCCAGGAATATAAATAAACTTCTTTGGCTCGGTACCTTCTGTCCATTTTTGCACAGACGGTAATGTCATGACACGGTTCCTAACTATTTCCGCATTCTCATCAATATTGACCTCAACTTCAGCCCTTAACTTACCATTAATTTGAACGCCGACAATGAACTTATCTTCCTTGATTTTTGCCTCGTCATATATGGGCCAATCTTGTAGATGAATCGAATATTCTTTTTGTCCGGTTTTTAGACTATTTCCGTCACTATCCGAATGTAATTGTTGCCATAATTCCTCTGCGATAAAAGGTGCAAAAGGCGCAATAACTTTAAGAAATCCTTTCCAAATCTCAAGACTAATATTATTTTGTCTTTTTGCTAAATTTACAAAAATCATAATTTCACTAACTGCAGTATTCATTTTTAAATCATCAATCATTCTTGTTACATTTTTGATTAATTTATGATATGCAGTCATAAATTCATTTGATGTATCATCACTTTGTATATCAACAAGTTTATTATTCAATTCAATAATTTCCTCAACTAATCTACGGCAAGCCTTTAGTCCTCCCTCCTGCCAAGTAATGGTCCCATCATATGGTCCCATAAAACAGATATACAAACGTAGGGCATCAGCACCATAAATTGCAATTTTTTCATCAGGATTTAAAACATTTCCAATTGATTTTGACATCTTCTGCCCATCGGGGCCAAGTAGTGTTCCTCCATTCATTCGCCATTGGTACGGCTCTTCAGTCGGGACTATTCCCAAGTCATAGAAAAATTTATGCCAAAATCTAGAATATAATAAATGTAAAGTAGTATGCTCACTACCTCCAAAATACCTATCCACAGGCAACCAATACTTCATTTTGTCAAAATCAGCAAAAGTATCAGTATTTTTGGGATCTATATATCTAAGATAATACCAGCATGAGCCAGCCCAATTCGGCATAGTATTCGTCTCTCTTTTAGCATTAGATCCATCTCTTGCATATGTTTGAACCCAATTTGCATTTTTGGAAAGTGGGGAAGATGCATCAGAACTTGGAGTGTAATCAGGGACTTCGGGTAAAATCAAAGGTAATAATCGATTTACCTCTTCATTATTTTGAGTAGTTACAATTGCCTCAATAGTTCCATCTTCTTTGTGAATAAGTGGAATTGGTTCTCCCCAATATCTTTGTCTGGAAAACAACCAATCTCGAAGTTTATAATGAACTTTTCTTTCTCCAAAACCATCTTTCTCCGCTGCTATAATGAATTTTTCAAAAGCATCTTTTATGCCTAATCCATTATATGCGCCTGAGTTTATTAACTTTCCTTCTTTTGATGTATAAAATTCTAATTCCGATTCATTCTGATTTATTGGTTCAATAACCTTAATTACTTCAATTCCAAACTTTTTTGCAAATGCAAAATCTCTTCCATCATGCGCTGGAACTCCCATAATTGCTCCAGTTCCATAGGTTGTTAAGACAAAATCAGAAACCCATATAGGAATTTCTTTTCCAGTAAAAGGGTTTTTTGCGAAAGAGCCTGTAAAAACTCCTGTTTTCACCTTTGTATCTGAAAGCCTATCAAGTTCTGTTTTTTGTTTTGTTTCTTCAATATAACTTTCAATTTCTTGTTCCTGTTCATCTGTCGTTAGTTCATCGACAAGGTGGTGCTCGGGAGCAAGTACAATAAAAGTTGCTCCATAAATAGTATCTAATCGAGTAGTAAAAATTCTAATTTTTTGTTTATTGATATTTCCAAAATCAATTTCGGCCCCTTCACTTCTGCCTATCCAATTTATTTGTGCAGACTTAATACTTTCGGGAAAATCAATTTTCTCAAGCCCTTCAATTAATTTATCAGCATATTTTGGAATCTTCAAAACCCATTGACGAAGCATTCGCCTTTCTACAGTACTTTTCCCATCTCTTTCTGCTACAAGATTACCATTTGCATCCGTAATAACTTCCTCATTTGCCAAAACTGTTTTTAAATTATCTGCCCACCAAACGGGTTCTTCTTTGATTTCAGCAAGTCCATGCTCAAAAAATTTTAGAAATAAGAATTGAGTCCATTTATAGTATTCTGGATCAATAGTCGAAATTTCACGACTCCAATCCATTCCAAATCCCATTGACTTTATCTGTTCTTTATAAGTTGAGATTGCTTCTTTTGTCGAGATAGCAGGATGTATTCCTGTTCTAACAGCATTATTCTCTGCCGGTAAACCAAAAGCATCCCAACCCATTGGGAACATTACATTAAATCCGCACATTCGCAATTTTCTTGAATAAATATCCGGGACGGTATAGCGCATTGCATGCCCAACATGTAATTTCGATCCAGAGGGGTAAGGAAATTCAGCTAATATATATTTTTTCGGCTTGGAGGAAAAGTCAATAGCTTCATATATATTATTCTTATACCACTGTTCTATCCATTTTTTTTCGATAGGCATATGGTCATATTTTGTTTTTTTATTTGAGATGTCGTTCATTTTTTAAGTTTTATTTGATCAATAAATAAAAAATGGCGGCCTTTTCTAGCTTGCTAGAAAAGGCCGCCACTCAACTTTCTTTAAATTGATCCTCGGGGTACCACCTTTAATTATACTTTAAGAAATCATTTCTATATTGAGATGCCTTGGAGTTAACTTCATCTAAAGGCTTGGAAGTTTTCGCTTTCACTATCCGAAAATCGCTATCCTAGCTTATTATATATTATGATTCAAAAATATACGAGATAGGTATAATAAGTATTTAATAATGACCAGCTAAATACTCATTAGTAAACCCCTTCATATACTGATCTACCATCATTGTAATATTTGGAACATTCATTTGCATAAAATCTTTTATCTTAGCAATTAGTTCATTTTGATTCGCAGTAGGATTGAACTGGGTCTGCTCTGTCATTCTTCTTAATTCATCCTGTTTATCCTGTGGTAATTGGGAAGTAGACATCATAAATATATCAATTTCCAATTTATTATAAACTCTCGCCATTTCGAAATCTCTTTGAGCTTCACTTATATCTGCACCCTGTGCTTTTAGCATATTAATCGTATTCTCATCAAGCAGAGGGTAAGCTGCGGGATTCTGGGCTGATAATTGCTGATATCGTGCAATAAATGCAACCGGGCGGTATTTTCTTTCGACAAGATCAAAAATCATTTGTTTGATGCCCATATCATAATCTCTTGGCTGATTGGCTGGGAATGCCATAAAAGGTACTTGATAACCCTGCTGTGCATTTGGTTGTTGAGGTGCAGGCTGGTTTCTATTTAGAGAAAAACCTTGTTGTGATTGGTCATTTGGATTCATATCTTAATTCATTATAAAATATATTTAAAGATTAGTTAACTGTTTTTGTAAATTACTCGAATTATATCTTTTCTAAAACAGAAATTCTCTCTTCTATTGGCGGGTGAGTTGAGAAAAGATTACGTAAAAATCCTCCTGCATTTCTTAGTGGAAAGTCTATAAACATATGGGCATTGCCTTCAGTTGCTCGAGCGACAGGCCGCTCGTCCATCGCTAATTTCTTTAAGGCATTCGCTAGTCCTGCCGGATGTCTAGTAATCTCTATAGCTGTTGCATCAGCCAAAAACTCTCTTTTCCTTGAAATTGCTAACTGAATAATTAATGCAATTATTGGTGCAAATATTGCAAAAAAAATTGAGATAACAAGAAATATCGGATTTGGACCATCATCATCACCGCCTATATAAAAAAAACTCCTTAAAAAAAAATCTGACATTGTGGTAATTACTCCTGCAAGTACTGATACAATAAGCATTAGCCTTATGTCAAAATTCTTTATATGAGCTAATTCATGTGCGATTACTCCCTCTAATTCCAGTGGCTCCAACATTTGCATAAGCCCTTGAGTTACTGCAATATGAGAGTGTTCTAGATTTCGTCCAGTTGCAAAGGCATTAAGAGCTACATCAGGTATAATATGTACTCTTGGTTTTGGGATACCTGCCTTAATAGCCAATGTTTCAACACGATCATTTAAATCCTTAAAGTTAGGGTCTTCGGATACATCTATAGCTCCAGTCATTGATAAGACAATCGAATCTCCAAAGAAATATGTGAACATAGAGCTTAGCAAGCTGAATAAGAAAGCCAAAAGTCCCACAAATAAACTTCCTAATGTGCTATTAGTAAATCCATAGCTGATTATGAAGCTTATAATTACTACGAAAAATACAAAAAATACCAAAAGTAAAATAGATGCTGTTTTATTTTTATCAATTTGGGAGTACATTAATAAATTGTCTTACTTAATACAAAATAACTGATTATAGAAAGTATAATCGGCCATAATATAGTTGCCGCAGATACTGCCAAAGTGGTCAGCTGATGTCTAAAACGTATATTTTTACTCAATAATATAAATATAGTATTTGCAAAAAACATTAATGCAGTTAATACATATACACCAAAACTTAGGTTCTGCAAAGCCATAAAGTTGGCAAGAGATTTTGGAACTTCATCACCAAATGTTCCCCAAAACTGCTTATTTTGTTCCATTGAATTCGAGTAATACCAAACTGTGCTGGCTCCGACAGCTAAAGTCATAACCAGATTATAAAGGACGTAAATTATTTTCATTTTTATACAGTACTTATCTGGAGGTGACTTGTCCACCCCAGTCTACACCAACATCTTTTCTTGCTTCCTCTGCTGCTTCAAAGTAAGCAACTGGCTTGAAATTAAACATTCCGGCAACAATATTGCTTGGTACAACGCCTATTTTCTCATTATACTCTCGAGCTGTTGAATTATAGATTTGTCTTGAACCAGCAATTTTTTCCTCGATCATTGCATTTTGATTCATGAAGTTTTGAATTGACTCCTGACTTCTTAGCTCTGGATAAGCTTCAACTGCAACTCTTAGTCCGCTAAGAGCACTTGTTAATTGACCCTCTGCAGAAGCAATTTGCTTAGCATGTTCGGGATTTGATTCAATTGACTGTACTGCCGTTGCAGCACTTCTTACCTCTGCCACCCTTGTTTGGATTTCTTTGTCTGTAGAAACAGCCTTTTCTACTGCCTGGATAAGGTCAGGTAGAAGATCGTACCGGTTTTGGAGTCTTACATCGATTTGTCTCCAGGTTTCTTCAACTCTGGTCTTCGCAGTAACTAAACCGTTATATAATGAAATTGCGAAAACTAAAACTAGCCCTAAAACTAGAAGAATCCCGCAAACAATTAATAAAGTCATGGTTTCCATACTATGAATTATAAAATATTTATATGATTTAGTTAAGCACCCGACTTAACTAATAATAGTGGAACATATAATATACCCAGTAATGGATGAGCAGGAAAAAATGAAGAATGCGCGTACTTCCGGGGAATACGATAAAATCTGGCAAAGTACCGGAAAATGTGTTTTTTGTGACTTGAAGGAAAAGTATATTATTCTTGAAGAAAATGATATTGCACTTACTGTAAATCTTTACCCATATATTGACGGCCAGATTATGGCAATACCCAAGCAACATATACAGTCACCAAAAGAACTAACCCCGATTCAATGGGAAACAATCCGTAAGTTTAATTATATTGCCAAAAAAATGATGAAGAAGATTTACGGATATAAAGCAATGTGGAGTTTAATCCGAGAAGGTGGATCACTTGCTCAGATGTCCGTATCTGATCATCTACATATACAATTTATCCCTTTTGATTCAAAAGATTTATGTATCTGGAATTACAGGGATTTAAAAAATACACCAATTGAAAATGCGGATAAATACAGGCAGGAAGCCGAAGAAATGAGTGTATTGGCAAAGAAGTTCGGTAAAAAGTATAAGGAGTGATTATTTTTATTAGTTTAATTCGCTATCCCGTATGTGGCTGACACATTTACTGTCACTTCAAGAGATCCTGCTGCTATTGCAGGCATTTCCTGTGAAGCTGTTTTGAAAGATGCATCTGCATAATTATAATTTGACCTATAAGTGATTGGAGAATAATCGTAAGTTGTTTCACTAATTGCTATTAGTCCTCCTAGTCCAACTCCAGAACCTGAAGCTAATTCATCAGCTTTCTTTTTGGCCGCTTCGGCTGCTTTTTTCCGAGCTTCTGACTTTGGTTTTTCATTATTATCAATTGTGAAAGTTATATTTGTGACTTCATTAGCTCCAGCTGTTACTGATGAATCAATAATTTCCCCTGCCTTTGCTGTATCCCGGACTTTCACATAAATTGTTGATTTGCCAGTATGACCATCTTCAAGTCTTCGATTTGTATTCGACTCCCATCTATAAGTTGGTTGAATATTAAAGTCGATTGTCTGAATATCTTTCTCTTGTATACCTTTCTCTTTCAAAGCTCTAATAATTGAATTATTATTTCTATTTAGATCCTCCTGTACCTCTTTAATTGTATTTTTCTTAGTATTATATGAAGTATAAAAAGTCACAATATCTGGTGTAACGCTAACCTTGCCCATAGCACTCACTGTAATATTATTTACGGGTCTGCCATCAGTACCAGTATTCATTTGAATATAGGTTGGCCTTCTTGATAAATACCAGTTACCAGCAATATAACCTCCGGCAAGTATAATTGCTGCAAGTGTCAATATTATTCCAAATTTGACTATTGGTCGGTTTTTTAAACTATTTTGCATATTAAAATATATCCTTTCTGAAATTTATATCAAAGGAGGTTACAGGGTTTGGGAGTTAAAAGTTAAGAGTTAAAAGTCAAAAGTCTCAGTAAACAGACATCTCCTCTAACTATTAACTATTAATTCTTAACTATTAACTTTATTATGTTCCATGATTTTTATCGCCGGACATAGAGAAATATCTTCCCGCAGGTTCTTAGGTCTTTTCAAACATTATTTCAGGAAGGAGAAGATAGTATGGGGATTTTACAGGGAGGAATTTATTCAGGGGTTCGAGTGGCAGCCACAATTTCGTTGTGCAAAAATAGGGAATTATCAGAAGTTGATAGATGGAATTCATACAAAGCTTGGTGCAAAAAAAGATTATCTTGAAATAATTGAATATTCACAAAGTGGTGAAGAGGAACTATTGGAAAAACTCCAACCATCCAAAGCAATTTTTATTAATGGATCATGGAAAATTGCTTTTCATCGGAGACGTGTTTTCGAAACTATTCAAAAATTGAATATTAGCTATTCACTTAAAAGTCCATTTGAGGATGGAGAGGAAGCACGGGCATATTTTGATCATATTAATAATGAAGTAGAGAACCATTTTGCAGATTTGAAGAATCAGATCCTTCGATTACACTTGCTTTCAGCTCACTATGCTCAGGATGATCAGGATAAAGTTTTTTTGGAATTAGCGAAAATTGCCTCATTTCGTTCATTTGATTATACATGGCAGACTGGGGCTGTTCTTGTGAAAGAAGGTAAACCTGTGCTTTTCGGGCATAATAAAATCCTGCCTTATGAAGCTTATCAAATGCATCATGGCGCCCAAAAAGAACATGGGATTGGGAAATTTTCGACAGCAATTAACGATCAGAATGCTAATGATTCCCTGCATGCTGAAATGGATATTATCTCTCAAGCTATTAATCAAAATATAGATTTAAAAGGCGCAACTCTTTATGTAACCCTTATGCCATGTCCAAACTGTGCAAGAATGATATCATCAACGGGTATTTCAAGAATTGTAAGCGAGGGAAGTCATTCTGGAGGATATGCAAGAGAATTATT
>CAZHCC010000002.1:0-25016 GCA_964530975.1 uncultured Candidatus Saccharibacteria bacterium | reverse complement strand
TATGGATATAATTCTTCTTGGCCCATCAAATAGCGGCAAAACTTATTTGGCTAATTATTTGGCCTCAAGTCTTGACTTGCCTGTATTCAATTGTGATTCTGTGCAGATATATAAACATCTTGACAGCCTTACTTCAAAACCTGACTTTATTTCTCAAAAAATCGCGGGTGGGGAAGTTACCTCTTTTACTGAAAAAAACAAAAATTTTGAATTTGATAAATATACAAATTTCAATGCAAATATTTTTTATAAGTCGTCTGATAAATTTGTTGCGGAAAAAGGTTTGAGTATTGATGAGGTTTTGCAAAAAATTGAAAAATATCTAGAGGATTTGAGTACCATTACAAAAAAAGAATTTGTGGAGAATTATCTTTTTGATATAAAAGAGCCTTTGCAAAGCTATTCCACTGCAGAATTTGAAGCTGATTTAAATCGTATTTCCCATAAATGTAATATTAAAAATAAAATCATTGCAGGAGGTACAATTTATTATGCTTATAATTATTTACTTCAGATTGCTTCGACAAGAAATGACGAAATCCCTGTATTTGCTTTGCAAAACCGTGATGACAACCAATTAATCAAAGAAAAATTTGAGAATTTCTCCTTGGATTTACTTGTTAAAAGGCTGGAAGAACTTGATCCGAAAGCATTGGAAATTATCGATACTAAAAATCCTAGAAGAGTTGAAACCGCTTTAAATTATATTTTGCAAACAGGTAAAAAGTATTCGGAAAATTATAAAAAAGAGTTGAAACTAAGGGATAATTTTATTTTGATTAATCTCTGGCCAAGGAATAGAGAAGAGTATTATTCAAGTCTGGACAATATAATTGATGGACGTTTAAATCAAAATTCATATGAGGAATTAGATTTTTTAATTAATACCTATGGCGACGATTCTATTGAGTGGTTAAATAAGGTTTCTTACGAGTATAAGTACTTCCTGGACATGTACTTCACAAGTCGGAAAAAAGATATACTATGGATATCGAACCCGATCAATAAAGAATATATCATGGACTCCTTGCAAATATTGAAATACAAAGAACATCAATATGCCAAGAGACAAATGACTTTTTTGAGAAGGCTGGAAAGAAAAATAGAAAATGTTTAAACTGTTAACTCCAACTCAAAATTATACTCGTTTTGATTTTTTTGATCCTAAACGGGATTATGACCATCGCATAATAGCAGCAGATTTTGCTGATAAATATAATGCAATTACTAAAAATCCTACCCGCGCCTGGTTAGATGAACTGAGAAATACTCAACGACTTGCTTATGTTGGAATATCACAGTATCATGAAATAGTTGCGAATATCCAATTTCTACAAGGTTATGTATATTTGGAAGATATAGGTAAATCGCCAGATTTATTTAAATATGTATACGATGTTACTAAAGCCGTATTATCCCACAATAACGAAGGAGAATCTATCGGTCAAAATATAGTGCGACCACAAATATATCTAGGAGATTATACCGCTTAATACCAATTCATCCCCTAAGTATACGCATCCAAACTGGCCAGGTGTCACAGCTCTTTGAGGGGAGAGGAAAGTAAGTTCTGCTATTTCATTAGCTTTCTCTTTGGCGGGGCAATAGCTTAGAAGTGCTTTTGAGGGTTTCTGCCGGTAACGTAAAGAAGCCTCGGCGCTAAATGAACTACAGATTTCTTTTTGCAATCTGGAACTTATAATATTGATATCTTTTAATACCACGCGTATTTTGAATAGAGCTGGATTATTTGTACCCTTTGCGACAAGTAAAATATTATTTTGCAAATCCTTATCTACAACAAACCATGGACCTCCGGCAAGTCCTATACCTTCTCTTTGACCATTGGTATAAAACCATAAACCTTGATGTTCTCCCAGTACCTTTTGGGTATCAATATCTATAATTAGTCCTTCCTTAAGACCTAATTCATCCCGTAAAAACTTTCTTACATTAATCTTTCCAACAAAACAAATCCCCTGGCTGTCTTTTTTCTTTGCAACTGGTAGATTTAAACTTTCAGCTATTCTTCTCACTTCACTTTTTTGTAAATGACCAATTGGGAAAAGAGTTCGACTTAATTCATATTGAGTTAACCTACAAAGGAAGTAGGATTGGTCTTTATTGTTATCTAACCCTTTAAGAAGGTGGAATGTTTTTGCTCCATGTTCCAGGTTCAAGGATTCAAGTCCTGAATCTTGTAACCTGTCACTTGAAACTACTCTCGCATAATGCCCAGTAGCAATAAAATCTACACTTAACTCAGCCAAACATTTTTTAAGGAAGACATTAAATTTAATTTCGCTATTACATAAAATATCCGGATTAGGAGTCCGTCCTTTTCTATATTCATCAAAAAAATACTCCATTACCTTTTCTCTATATTGAATTTCAAAGTTATAAGTAAGAAATTCTATTCCTAAATGATCCGCGACTGCTTTTGCGTCTGACTGATCCTGTTCCCAGGGACATTCTCCATTAAGACCAAAGTCATCTGACCAGTTTTTCATAAAAACCCCTATAACTTCATAGCCCTGTTCTTTCAGCACTGCTGCAGATACAGCGGAATCCACACCACCAGATAATCCTACTGCAACTTTTTGCTTCATCTATTAATTATATCACCAAAGCTAATACATGTAGGAAACTCACAAAAGTATCCCTTCGAGATTAAATAGTTTACTGCCTGTAATTTCTACCTCAATGAATTCTCCTACTTTAGGGACCTTATTTGTATTGTGATCTATGTTTATCAAAACATATTTGCCATGTGTTGTCCTTCCGAAAATTCCTTCTCTGTTTTTCATCTTATCCCGGATTATAAGTACTTTTTGTTTTGTCCCAATAAGTTTTTTATTATTCACTTCAAGTCCTACTTTCAAAACTTTATCCAGTCTTTCTTTACGATTGGTTTTAACTTCTCTTGCAATATCGTCCTTATAAAATTTATCTGCAATTGTGCCTGCTCTCTGGGAATATTCAGATATAAAGATTTGATCAAATTTTAGGTTTTCTGCAATATTTATCGATTCCTGAAATTCTCCTTCGGTTTCTCCACAAAAACCTACTATTACATCAGTTGTTACTGCCACTTCAGGAATAAGTTTTCTGATCTCATAAACCTTTTCTTTAAATTCATCTATAGAATAATGACGGTTCATTCGCTTTAGAACTCCATTTGATCCCGCCTGAAGCGCAAAGTGGAATTGTTTGGCAATTTTTGGTTTGGATGCAACAACTTCGATTAACCTTGGATTGATATCATAGGGATGTGAGCTGGTAAAACGTAGCCAGAAATCCCCTTCGATATCTGCCAGAGACTCCATTAAATCTGCAAAATCCATAAAGTTCTCTTCTTCACGCTTCTCCTCAATTTTAATTTTCCGAAATTTCGGAATAGGAACAATCAAATCACCTTCAATCTTAGATTTCCAGGAATTCACATTCTGACCCAAAAGGGTTATTTCTTTAAAACCTGCCTTTACAAGATCTTCAACTTCCTTATAAATCTGTTCAAATGGCCTATAGACCTCTTGTCCACGAGTAAAAGGCACTATACAAAAAGTACAAAATTTATTACATCCTGTTGAGATAGGTACAAAGGCCTGGAATTTAGAGTTATACTTAGGTTTTACTGCAAAATAATCATCAGTTTTGGACTTTATTTGCTCATTAAGTATAGATGGAAGATGATGGATATCTGATATCTCAAGCACAAAATCAAGCCAAGGCATTTGTTTTTGGAGCTTGCCCTCATATTTTTCCTGATAATCCTGGGATTTAGCCTGGCCTTGTCTAATATCTCTTTTGGCCATACACCCTGTAAGAACGACTTTAATTTTTGGATTTTCTCTCTTGAATGAAAAAAACTTCTTGCCCATACCCAAAACCCTGTCTTCAGCTTTTTGCCTTATAGAACATGTATTCAAAATATATAAGTCGGCTAAAGATTGCTCCTCGGCAGGCTTATAACCCATTTCCTCACAAACTGCGGCAACTCTTTCTGAGTCAGAATGATTCATTTGACATCCAAAAGTTGTTATAGAATATGTCTTCATTAATATGCGATTATATTAGTAAAAGACGATTAACAAAAGTAAAGCTATTTATAATGTTTGAATAGGTGTTTTAACTGTTTGCGGAGGAATCAAAATCTGCTCCGATACTTGTTGTATAGGATTTGCCAACGGTTGAGGCTGTTCAAACATTGAGCCCCATGAACTTAGTAAATCTTGATTCTGTAAGGCCAATATTTCGGCACGTATCTCTGCTTTTTTCGCTTTTCTTGATACTTTAGAAATTGAAAGCATTAATACTGGGATTATACCTATTGAGAACATATTTATAATTTCCGCTATGAGCACTTCGTACTCTCTTTTTTCGCTTGCAAAAAAAAAGATACTTAGGGCTTTCAATGTACCCAGTATAAGTCCCATAGTAAAACCGCTTCTTCCAAACTGATTTGCAAATACAAAAACAGTTAATGCGCCTAAAAGAATTACAACCGGTGTATTTTGAAAATTCGAAGTATAAGTTACATATCCTGCCAAAGCCATATAAACAACTATGGAAAGATAATATCCAAATTTCTTATTATAATATGCAAGGCTTAATGAAGCTGATGCAATTAAGACAAAAACTAAAATAGTCTGAATGCCATCACCCCTCTGTCCAAGTAAATTAAGAGCAACTGCGACTATGCCAATAACCCATGTAAAAAACAAAAGAAAAAGATTTAAATTATTTCTCACAGGCAGAATCCCAGCTCTCTCCTGAGCATCCAAATCGCCCATTTCTTTAAGCAACTTGTTTTGCTCATCGGGTAGTGAGTACATCTCTTGGCAGGATATCAAATTTTTGTTTAAAGTAATAGAAGTTCATCAATTTGAATTTAAAGAATTTTCAAGAATAAGGAAAACCTATAGATGACTTTTATATTATTTTTAACTTTATAAGTTTCTTCTTTCCAACTCTAAATAATCCTTCTTTTACAATTTTTACATCAGGAGAATCAATAACTATTTCATCCAAATATACGGCTTTTTGATCTATCAATCTTCTTGCCTCACTTTTTGAAGTAGCAAAATTGGTAATGATCATTAAATCAATAATATTAATTGATCCCTTTATTTCAAAGTTATTTTCGATCCCACTAAAATCCTTGTTTTGTACAATCCTCTCGAATTCAGCTTGTGCCTCAATTGCTTTTTCCGGACCATGATAGAAATTAACTATTTCAAAGGCTAGCTTTTTCTTGAATAACATAGGGTTTTCACCATTCTTCATTTTTTCTGCAATTTGATTGACTTCTTCCATTGGTACCCTAGTTACCAATTCAAAATACTCTATAATTACCCCATCTACGACCTGCATAAGCATCCCATACATTGTATTTGCTTTTGCGGCCACCGGGATAAAGTTTTTAAAGCTTTTTCCCATTTTACGACCATCATTACCAGTAAGTAATTTAACCGTAAAACCAATTTGAGGTTTTTGTCCAAAAACCTCCATTAAATGTCTTCCAGCAAGGATATTAAAAGTCTGATCAGTTCCACCAAATTCCACATCACAATTCAGCTCAACCGAATCGTATCCTTGCATCATAGGGTAGAGGAACTCGCTCACTTTGATCGGCTTATTTGTATCAAATCTTAATTTAAAATTTTCTCTTTCAATCATTTGGGCTACAGTAAACTGTTTCGCCAAATGAATTACATCATTAAAGCTTAATTTTCCTAACCATTCAGAATTATGTCTTATTTCCGATAATTCCGGCTTTACTGTCATAAAAAATTGCTCCATATAAGTTTTCTCATCTTCGGAAATAGTTTGAATACTCCTTTCTTCTCTCATATCAATCTTATCGGAATGATCACCGATTAAGGTTGTATAATCCCCGATGATTAAAGTTACTTTATGTCCTAATTCCTGTAAATCTCTTAACTTCCTGTGAATGACAGCATGACCTAAATGGATTAAAGGACCTGTAACATCTGTCCCTAGTTTGAGATGCAATTGTTTACCGGAGAGAAGCAATTCTCTTAGTTCCTCTTTATTATAAATTGCAGCCACTCCGCGATTTAATATTTCCTCTATTTTTTTTGGATCCGTATTTATTTGCATTTTTATCTTTTTTTTCGTTACCTATAAATATCCCTCTTCGCTAAAGCTTCTGGGGATTGTTTTTTACTTCATAAAAAACAAAAAAGCTCTCGTCATTACACTATTGCTAATGTAAGGACGAGAGCTATCCCGTGGTACCACCTTATTTCTCCCACAAAGCCTTGGCTAGTTGGAACTTAATCTAGTTTTACGTTATCTCGAACGGTAATTCCTAATTAAAGCCGAACTTATTTCAGAAAAACAACTCCAGAGGGTAATTCATTTTTAAATGTACGAATAGCTTGCTCCATCCGCTATTTCTCAAATGTCACCAAATAAAAACTACTAATCTCCTTCTACGTTTGTAGAGTAATTATAGGCATATACTTTGAAAAAAACAAATTTAAACTTGATCAGCTACCAGTATAAGTCTTTTTTCACCAATTCCTGGAGGCCAGCAAGTCATTAGTGTAAGAGTTTTTTTGTCGGTTCTCGTGAAAATCGGACTGATATCTTCAGGCTCAACTACTTTGGATCTCTGGACAAAATAATTATATGTTTTTCCTTCAAGTTCAACTATTATTTCATCTCCAATATCAAGTTTATTCAAAAATGTAAAAGCAACTTGGGGGAGAGTAGGGTTTGCTCTTGCAATAAGCTCATTCGTGCTATGTCCATATACAAAGGTATTTCCTGAGTAATTTGGGAGGGAAGTCCCTTTGAAATGTGCAAGTTTATTATCAAGAATTGGTAAATAATCCTTTTCGCTATAGCTATTTACATTTACCGCTATAGGTACTGATTTCAAATTAAGCTGAGGTATTGTCAATTTCATATCACCGGATTTGGAAGCAATCTCCAGGGCCTCTTTGCTTTCCATCATTTTCAATTCCTTAGTTGTACTTGCAAGATTTTTATATAAATTTGAAACATAAACTGAACTCAAACTCCCACTTCTTTGTTTATCATCGAGCAAAACATAAGATTCCAGGGAAGATGTAATAATTCCTCGATCTAGTCCCCCATTATCTACGGAATTGTAAAATGCTGCACTTGCATAAGGATATACAGAATAAAGTAAGCTTATAGATCCCAATATTAATGCAGTCAAGGCAAGTGTAACTATTGTTTTGCTCCTTTTGAAGAGATTTCGTGTAGGCCTCTTATTTTGCTCAACCATGATAGGCTGAGTCTTAACATACTTGTATAACATGGGCAGTGTATTTTTATTAATAATACTATGTACCAAATTCCTTTAATTGTAAAGACATACAAAAAAATAAGTTCGGATAAAAAAGGTGTTTTATAATTTAAATTTTTAAATTTGAAATATACAAAAATGATAAATTGTCTTTCAATAGGCATAATTAAAATATTGACCAAAAAAAATGCTCATAATTGTTTTAATTTTTTGATTCAATTAAGTGGATGGTAGTTGCATTTTCTTTAATTATGTTGTACATTCCTCGAAGACTGAAAGTCGACATAGAAGAATAAATTTAGTATATTTTCTTTGTTAAACATTATGGCAACAGATTCATTTCAAAGAACAAAACCACACGTAAACGTTGGTACCATCGGACACGTAGACCATGGTAAAACAACATTAACCGCTGCAATCCTTGCGGTATTAGCTAGAGCAGGTTTCAAAGCTGATAACGTCGGCATAGATGGTATAGATAAAGCTCCAGAAGAGAAAGCAAGAGGTATTACTATCAATGCTACTCACGTTGAGTACGAAACTGAAAGCAGACACTATGCTCATGTAGATTGTCCAGGCCACGCTGATTATATCAAAAATATGATTACAGGCGCCGCTCAAATGGACGGAGCTATTTTGGTAGTATCAGCTTATGACGGACCTATGCCTCAAACAAGAGAGCATATTCTTCTTGCAAAACAAGTAGGTGTACCCGCAATCGTAGTATTCTTGAATAAAGTAGATATGGTTGATGACATGGGTATGGTTGATCTTGTAGAAGAGGAAATCAAGGATCTTCTTAAGAAATATGATTTCGATCCTGCTACTGTACCTTTTGTTAGAGGTTCAGGACTCAAAGCTTTAGAGGAAGGATCAATGGGAGAATGGTCAGAAAAAATAATGGAACTAATGAAGGCAGTTGATACACATATTCCAACTCCTGTAAGAGAACTAGATAAACCATTTTTATTACCAATTGAGGATGTATTCCAGATTCAAGGAAGAGGCATTGTTGTAACAGGTAGAATTGAAAGAGGGAAAATTAAAGTAAATGAAACTGTTGATCTTGTAGGACTTGGCATGGATAAAAAGTCTGTAGTAACAGGAGTAGAAATGTTTAAAAAACTTCTTGACGAAGGTCAGGCAGGTGATAATGTAGGTTTGCTTTTAAGAGGAGTGGAAAAGAAAGATGTTATTAGAGGGATGGTAGTTGCAGCGCCAGGTTCGATACCTCCTCATAAAAAGTTTACATCTGAAGTTTATATTCTGAAAAAAGAAGAAGGTGGTAGACATACTCCATTTGTAAATGGATATAGACCACAATTTTATATTAGAACAACAGATGTAACAGGTTCGGTGAAACTAGTAACCGGAGAAATGGCTATGCCAGGAGATAATGTTCAGATGGAAATCGAACTTATTGAAAAGGTGGCGATGGAGGAAGGTATGAGATTCGCTATCCGTGAAGGTGGTAAAACCGTAGGTGCAGGTGTTGTAACCAAAATTATCGAGTAATTTATTATAGAAGTTGTAGGACATGCAAATCATAAGAATAAAAGTAAGAGGGTTCGATTCAGGATTAGTAGATAATTCTGTTAAAAAAATACTTGATATTGCTTTGAGGACCGGAGCCCAGATATCTGGCCCCGTCCCTCTTCCTACAAGAATCAAGAAGTGGTCAGTTCTAAGATCGCCTCATGTTGATAAAAGATCACAAGAGCAATTCGAACAAAGAACTTCAATTAGACTTGTAGATATCAAAAACACAACTCAAAAAACTATTGACGCTCTAACCTATTTGGAGTTACCATCTGGGGTTATTGCAGATATTCAGATTATTAATAAATAAGGCAAGAAAATGTTACTAGCAAAGAAGAAAAATATGACACAATTGTTTGATGAGAATGGGCTAATTGTTCCAGTAACAATTCTTGACTATTCAGAATGCAGACTAATTGAAGGTCAAAAGAAATCCGGCAATTTTATAGCTATAGGCACCAAAAAGAAGCCTTCCAAAGCTGAATCCGGTAAATATGGATCCAAAGTCCCAGAATTAGCTATCCTTCTTAAGGAAAAACCAGAAGCTATGGATGAAGTAAACCCAGGAGACATTGTAAATGTATCTGGTACATCCAAAGGTAAGGGGTTCGCAGGTGTTGTAAAAATGTGGAGATTTAAGGGAGGGAGAAGAACCCATGGTCAAAGTGATAGAGAAAGAAGGCCAGGTTCAATTGGAGCAGGCACAACAACACAAAGAGTTTTCCCTGGACTAAAAATGGCTAGAAGAAAAGGATCTGAAAGAGTTCAAGTTCAAAAACTTAGAGTCGTGAGTGTTGATGTAGACAATAAATTACTAACAATTTCTGGATCTATTCCTGGTACTTATAATTCAATAATTGAAATCGTAAAGAAATGAAAGTAAATGTATTAAAAATAGATGGTTCTCAAGGTAGTACAGAATTAAACCTTAATCCAGACTCGAAAATATCTGATTATGCAATTTCTATTGTATCTAGAGTAACTAAGCAAAATCTAAAACAAGGTACCAAAAAAGCCAAAGGTAGGTCAGAAGTTAATGGTCGATCTGCAAAACCTTTTAAGCAAAAAGGCACAGGCAATGCAAGACAGGGCTCTAGAAAGGGACCTCATATGCGTGGTGGAGGTGTTGCACATGGACCAAAGCCTGATTTTAGAAAGCTTGCAATGAATAAAAAATTTTCCAAACTTGTACTTCGTAAACTGGTTTCCAGATTTATTGAAACTGAGGCCTTCGCATTAATTGATCTCGATTCAAAGGGAAGAGAAGCTAGGAAAAAGATAACGGGTAAATCAGTTATTGTGTATAGTATGGCAAATAAATCAAATACCTACCCTTTTCGAAATGTTGAAGGAGTTACTTTGATAGAAGCTGATTCTCTTAACCCTGGAATTCTACTGACTGCAAAGAACCTTTATATTGATTCAAGCATTAAAAATAAATTAGAAGAATTACTAAAGTAAGATGAAAGAGATCACAAAAAAGCAAGTTATTTTTAAGCCTATTGTTTCTGAAAAAAGTATGACTTTATACAGTAATCTTAAAGTTTGTACTTTTGAAGTTGCTAGAGATGCTACAAAAAAGCAGATTGAAAATGACTTTGAAATAATGTTTGGAATTAAACCTTTGAAGACTACTATTGTTGTAAATAGAGAATTAGTAAATACAAGAAATAGGAAGACATATCAGGTAAGTACAAACAGAAGATTCACCAAGAAGGCTTATATCACTATTGGTGATAATAAATTAGATATATTTGAAAATATAAAATAAAGTGGCGCTAAAAGTATTAAAACCGGTAACACCATCTTCAAGAGGGGCAGTAAGA
This sequence comes from uncultured Candidatus Saccharibacteria bacterium, assembly GCA_964530975.1. GTDB lineage: Bacteria > Patescibacteriota > Dojkabacteria > JAOAGR01 > JAOAGR01 > CAZHCC01. The sequence continues at coordinate 14,348 of CAZHCC010000002.1, read as the reverse complement.
GTTGATCACAAAGCTACAGTGACAGCTGCAAAGCCTTTGAAGAGATTAACTAAACGTATTCGACAATCCGATGGTCGATCAGGAGGTAAGATTTCAATGCATCATAAAGGTGGTGCTGTTGCAAAAAATTACCGTACTATTGATTTCGGTCGTAAAGTAAGGGATGTGCAAGGCACAATTCAGACTATTGAGTATGATCCATATAGAAATGCTTATATTTCTCTGGTTTCCTACCAAAATGGTGTGAAGTCTTATATCCTGACACCAGCGGATGTTAAAGTAGGACAAAGTGTTATATCAGGTGAAGAAGCTTCTATTGAAATTGGAAATGCTACAAGGCTGGCTAGAATACCAGTGGGTACATTGGTTCATAATATAGAACTTAATCCAGGTTCCGGTGGTACGTTAGTAAGAGCGGCAGGTCTTTCTGCAACTATCTTGGGCATTGATGGAGATTATGCACAGTTAAGATTACCTTCAAAAGAAGTAAGGTTAATAAATTCGAATTCTTATGCTACAATCGGAACGCTTTCAAATAGCGATTTCAAGAATGTTGTACTTGGAAAAGCAGGACGTAATAGGTGGAAGGGTGTTAGACCAACTACCAGAGGTATGGCCAAGGATCCTTCTTCTCATCCACATGGTGGTGGAGAAGCCAAGGGTGTAATCGGACATACTCCCAGGGATAAATGGGGAAATATACGTGGTAAACTAACAAGAAGAAAAAGCAATCGTTTTAATAGATTCAGATTAGTAAATAGAAAAGGAAGGAAAATAGTAGCTAAATAAAATGTCTAGATCACTAAAAAAAGGACCATATGTTGATGAAAAACTTATAAAAAAAGTTTTAAAGGCTAAAGAAACTAAAGATAAAAAACCAATTAAGACCTGGGCAAGAGCTTCTGTTATTGCTCCTGAATTTGTAGGTGCAAGCATAGCTGTTCATGATGGTAGAAAACATGTTCCGGTATTTGTAACTGAAGATATGGTTGGACACCGACTCGGTGAGTTTGTCTTAACTAGAACCTTTAGAGGGCATGCGGCTAAGGGTAAGATTGCTAAAGCTATGGGGAGCACTGGTAGTGTTGCGAAGGATTAAGATCGAATCTGAAAATGTACGCTAAAACAACAAAAATCAACTATACACCAAGAAAACTGAGACTAGTAGCTCATTTGGTAAAAGGCAAGAAAGCTGAAGAGGCAATGGAGTATTTGAAAAATGTAAATAAGAAAGGTGCAGGTATTGTTTATAAAACAATCAAGTCGGCTGTATCAAATGCACAAAACAAAGGTGCTAATCCTGCTGATTTGATTATTGAAGAAATAAGAGTTGACCAATCAATTTTGCTTAAAAGATTTTTTGCTGAGAGCAGAGGCAGAGCTAGACAAAAGCCCAAAAGATACTCATCATTAGTAGTTAAATTAAAGTAATGGCAAAGAAAACAAATCCAAAAATTTTTAGAATGGGTATTACCGAAAAGAGTAGTGCAAATTGGTATGCAAAAAAGAACCAATTACCAATTCTTTTACATCAGGATCGTAAGATCAGAGATGTTATAAATAGAATTGCTAGACCTGCAGGAATTGACAAGATTATTATTGCAAGGGCAAGTAATAATATTTATGTAGATTTGTTTGTAGGCAGACCAGGTATTGCAATTGGTAAGGGCGGAACTGGTATTGAGAATTTAGAGAAAACAATTGATAAGGAAGCCGCTGTAAAGGTGAAGATTAGTGTACACGAAGTAAAACAGCCATACTTAGCAGCTCCATTAGTTGCACAGGCAATCGTTGAAGGCATGCAAAAGAAAATACCACCAAAAGTGTTGATGAAACAGCAAATTGAGAAAATGGAAGCATCTGGTGCAAAAGGAGCTAGAATTGAAGTTGCAGGTATTGGTCCTTTAAAACAGTCTAGAACAGAAAGAGTCGAAATGAAAGGTGGCAAAATTCCTTTGACAACTCTAAGAGCAAAGATTGATTATGCTTCTACAAATGTTCTTGTTGATAAAATGTATGGAATAAAAGTTTGGATATATAAAGGAGAAATTTAATCATGATAGCACCAAGAAAGACAAAATTTAGAACAACATTTGTTAGATACAATAGAGGTTTAGCTACAAAAGGTACTGAGATGGAATATGGTGATGTTGCCTTAGTCTCTCTAGACAATGCTTTCATTACTCCCAACCAAATTGAAGCTGCCCGTAGAGTTATTGCTAGTACCACCAAAAGAGCAGGGAAGGTCTGGATTCGTATTTTCCCTGATCAGCCAATGACCAAAAAGCCAGCAAATGTAAGAATGGGAAGTGGTAAAGGTCCCGTTTTTAGATATGTTGCAGCTGTACAAGCTGGCAAAATCATGTTTGAAATTGGAGGAATTAGTAAAGCCTTAGCTAGTGAAGCACTCACAAAAGCTGCAAAAAAATTACCTGTACATACAATATTAATTGAAAAATAATATGTCGAAGTTAGTAGAAGACTTAAGAAAATTAAATAAAGATGAGTTGGTAGAGAAGAAAAATGCTAACTTGATAGAACTTAAGAAAATAAAATTTGATTTAAAATCTGGTGATATAACTGCAGAAAAAATCAATAAAGCAAGAGAATTTAAGCTTGAGGTTGCAAGGATTTCAACCGTACTTACTGAATTAGAATTAATTAAAGAAAATGGAAAAGAAGAATAACGAAAAATCTAAGAAAAGAAGATTAGAGGGAACAGTTGTTTCCAATAAGATGCAAAATGCAATTGTTGTAAGTGTAAGCAGAAAAATTCCTCACCCTAAGTATGGAAAAATAATTTCTGCTCGAAAGAGATACTATGCAAGAGCAGAGAATAAATTTGAAATTGGAGATATTGTCGTGATTGAAGAATCAAGACCATTATCAAAAACAATTAAATGGATAGTTATTGAAAAGAAATAATCATGATACAGCATTTATCAGTATTAAAAGTAGCAGACAACTCCGGCGCAAAACTTTTTAGAGTTATTACTGTGCTTGGAGGGTCAAAGAGAAGATTTGGATATGTAGGAGATAAGGTCTCAGGGGTAGTCCATAAAGCTAATCCAAATGGGACGGTTAAGGATCATCAAAAAGTCCATGGAGTAATTGTTCGAACTCGTAAGGAACATCGCAGAAAAGACGGCAGCTATATAAAGTTTGATGAAAACGCTGTCGTACTTGTAAATAAGGATGGGGATCCTATCGCAACTGCGGTATTTGGTCCTGTAGCAAGGGAAGTTAAAGATCGCGGCTATAATAAAGTTGCAAGCTTGGCTCCAGAATTATTATAAAGAACTATTAAACTATTATGAAAGTAAAAAAAGGCGATAAAGTAAAAGTAATTGCGGGAAAATTTAAGGGGACTATTGGTGAGGTACTTGCTGTTTTTCCTAAAAGAGAAAGAGTCACAGTCGACTCTGTAAATGTCAAAAAAAGAACATTAAAGAAGACGGATAGCTCAAATTCGGAGAATTTTATTTATATACAGCATCCTATTCACCTTTCTAATGTTGTTAAATTTGAAGGAGAAGTTGAAATTAAGTCAGAGAAGAAAGAAAAGGTAGCAAAGAAAAGTGCGACAAAGAAAACTACCAAAATTAAATCAGTCAGTTCTTCAAAATAAAATTAGAAAAGGTTTGCTTATTATTGGTAAATCAGCTTTATATGAGCTTTTGATTACAAATTCTAAAGCTTTTGACTTTATTTTAATTGGCAATTCGAAGGACAAACGTTCAGCTAGGATTTTGGATTTAGCCAAACAAAATCAAGTCGAAATTGTTTATGACCATAATCTACTAGGTAATGTTGAAAACTTAGAATGTGATCAGTTTGGCATATGTGGTTTTTTGAAATATGAAATTGGTAAAACATTGTCACTTCGTGAGGTTTCAAATTCATTTGATGAAATGGACAGCGTACTTTGTGTTGCTATAACAGATATGGATTATCTCCAAAATATAGGAGCAATGATACGTACCTGTGCAGGAATGGGAGTTGATTTCATCATAGTTCCAAATAGTCAGCAGAAAGTTTTTTCTACTACAATCACAAAAGTATCGATGGGTAGCAATCATTTGATACCCATAGTACAAGAAAATTTTCTTTTGGCTTTAGATAACTTAACTAAAATGGGTTTTGAGGTTCTCGGACTTGATATGGATGGTGAAAATATTCAAAATATGCGCTATAATCCGAGAGTCTGTTTCGTAGTAGGCAATGAGGCGAAGGGATTAACTGACCCGATCCTCAAGAAAACCACGAAAAAAGTGAGCATACCAATGCAGGGAGATATTGAATCACTGAATGTCTCAGTTTCTTTGGGAATGGCACTTTACGACTATAATTTAAAAAGGACTATTCAAATACCAATTGAATAGAAAAAAGTATGACACTAAAAGAAAAATATTATAAAAACGTGAGAGATGAGGTCACAAAGGAACTAGGACTAAAGAATATCTTGTCTACACCTACAGTGACCAAAATCGTCCTGAACTCAGGACTTGGTGAAGCACTAAAGGATCCAAAAATATTGGATTTAATGGCTGAGGATATAACTCGTATAACAGGTCAGAAAGCTGTTATAGCTAAATCAAGGCATGATATATCAAATTTTAATAGACTCAAAAAAGGCGATAAAATTGGAGTTTATGTTACCCTAAGAGGCGAAAAAATGTGGAGCTTCTTGGATAAACTAATTTCAATCGTATTGCCAGGCGTTAAGGACTTCCGAGGTATTTCCAAAAAATCCTTTGATGGATCCGGCAACTATAGCTTGGGCCTTAAGCAACATTCTGTTTTCCCTGAAGTTGATCAAAATAGACTCGATAAATCAAGAGGAATGCAAATAACAATTCAGACTACTGCTAAGGATAATGAATCTGCTTACGTTTTACTTAAGAAATTAGGAGTTCCATTTAGGGATTAAAGAGTATGTCTAAGAAATCAAAACTAGTAAAATATCTAAAGAATTTAAAAAAACCTAAATTTAAGGTTCGAATTAAGAAAAGATGTCCTATTTGCGGAAGACCAAGAGGATATATGGGGGATTTTGATATGTGTAGAATTTGTTTTCGAAACATGGCTAGGGAAGGCCTAATTCCAGGTATTAAGAAATCAAGTTGGTAAAATGAATAATTCAAAAAAAATAAAACAAACAAATGATGTTCTTTCAGATGCTTTGACCAGACTAAGAAATGGTATTAGAGCTAAGAAAACTATAATAGAACTTCCTAATACAAAAATTGTTTTAGAACTATTAAAGGTTCTATCAAATTATGGATATATTACAGCTTACACTGTGAATGATTCGGGTGATTTAGAGGTCAATGTTGTAACTGAGAATGGGTATAGATTTACCAATTTACAAAGAATTTCAAAACCTGGTGTAAGAAAGTATATTTCATTTGGTGAAATTAGATCTGTAAAAGGTGGACAGGGGCTAGCTATTCTTTCAACATCCAAAGGAGTCCTCGCAGGCCCTCAGGCAAAAAAGGAAAAAGTTGGTGGAGAATATTTATGTAATATCTGGTAATTAATATGTCTAAGATAGGAAAAAAACCAATTACAATACTTGAAGGAGTTAATGTAACAGTCGAAGGTAAAACTGTTAAGGTAACCGGACCAAAGGGCAATCTTCAATTAAGCACAAATGGCTTGGTTAAAGTTGAATTAAAGGATAAGGAAATCATAGTTTCTCCTAAAAGTGCAGACGAGAGTACTCAATATATGGGACTTTATCGTACTTTAATTAATAATATGGTCAAAGGTGTTAAGGAAGGTTTCACCAAAACACTTGAATTTAGTGGTATCGGTTATAGAGCCGCTGTGCAAGATGGAGATCTTATCCTTAATGTAGGATACTCACACCCCGTAATAATAAAGAAATTGCCGGATATCGATTATGCAGTCGCAGATAATACAATTTCAGTATCAGGAATTGATAATGTCTTAGTTGGCGATATTGCCGCAAAAATTAGATCTGTAAGACCTCCAGAACCTTATAAAGGTAAAGGAATTAAATATAAAGGGGAAAAAATTATCAGAAAGCAGGCTAAATCATCAGCATAATATCATGAGTAACAGGATTAAAAGACATAAAAGAATAAGAAGCAAGGTTAATGGTACTTCAGAAAAACCAAGACTTGCAGTATTTAGAAGTAATAAAAATCTTCAAGCCCAATTAATTGATGATACTGCTGCCAAAACTCTTATTGGCATGAGCACAATTAAGCTATTGGATTCTAAGAAGACTAAATCTGATGAAGCTCGTGATTTAGGAAATAAGCTTGGTAAGGCTATTCTTGAATTAGAAAATGGAAAGTACAAAAAAATAGTTTTCGACCGAGGTGGATATCGATATCACGGTAGAGTAAGAGCTTTAGCTGAATCACTTAGAGAAGCTGGACTAGAATTTTAATCATAATGGCATACAAAGATAATAAAACAGAAAACCAGAAAAAAGACGAAATAGATGTAATCACTCTATACACTAATAGAGTTGCAAAAGTTGTTAAAGGCGGTAAAAGAATGAAATTCCAAGCACTTGTTGCTGTTGGAGACCGTAATGGCAGGGTTGGAGTTGCACTTGCAAAGGGTGGAGATCCAAGAACTGCGATTGAAAAGGCTACAACTAAAGCAAAAAAAGGTATGAAGAAAATCACTCTTAAAGAAAATACTATTCCTTTTGAAATATTAGAAGATTTTAAGAGTTCTAAGATCTTCTTTAAACCAGCTAGACCGGGTACCGGTATTATTTCAAGTAATGCTATCCGCCCTATAATTGAATTAGCTGGAATCAAAGATATTTATACCAAAATTTATGGTACAAATAATAAAGTGACAAATGCTTATTGTGTATTTAAAGCTTTAGAAAGGTTCAAATAAATATGTTTACTAGTAATCTAAAAAAGATTGTAGATAGAAGAAAGAAAAGAGTCGGTCGTGGAGGGGGATCTGGTAAAGGTTTCCATACTGCTGGCCGTGGTCAAAAGGGACAAAGTTCAAGAGCCGGTTCGCATGAAAGACCAGGTTTTATCGGAGGGCAGAAGCCTGTTAATGTAACATTACCAAAATATAGAAAAATTGGTGGTAAGAGATCTCAAAAACCTGTTGCTATATCAATAGATGTTTTTCTAAAAAAAGGTGTTAATGAAGTGAATGCTGAAGCTGCTAAATCATTTACATCATCAGAAAACTTCATTATTGTTGGACCAAAATCTTATAATAATATTGACCTTAAGAAGGTTAATATTGCTAAAGGAATTAATGCCTCAAAGGCACTTAAAACCAAAGTAATAGATGCCGGTGGAAAAGTTGATGAATAAACTTTAATATCAAACTGTCAATGAAACTCATCGATACACTCAAGGGGTACGTTACCAATAAAGAAATAGTAAGAAGATTTTTATTTACTTTATTTGTTTTATTTGTATTTAGGTTACTTTCTAAAGTGCCAGTACCTGGTGTTGAGAAAGATGCATTAAAGTCATTATTTGGAGGTGATTCTCAAACAAATACAGGTGCTTTATTTAATATTGCAAATGTACTTGCTGGAGGAACATTGACTCAATTTTCCATAATATCCGTTGGTTTGTTTGCTTTCATTAGTGCTTCTGTTATTTTTCAGCTCTTGGGCCCCATAGTTCCTAAAATTGAGCAATTGCAAAAAATGGGTGAAACTGGACGAAAGATTATTGATCAATGGACAAGGATTCTTACAGTTCCTCTAGCGGCTATTCAGTCATTTGGAATTTTTCTTGTTTTACAATCTTCAAATAATTTTGTCGGTCGACCTCTTGTAGAAGATCTTTCAAATTTCAGAGTTGTAACACTTATTACCGTACTAGTAGCTGGTACAATGTTGCTGATATGGCTTGCGGAGCTTTGTTCTCAATACGGATTAGGAGGTAAAAGGGGCGGAGGTATTTCCGTTATCATCACCGCGGGTATTTTAGCATCGCTTCCAACATCTCTAGTTCAGGCGTTTGCAAATTTTACAACAGCTGATTATCAAAGGAATTTCTGGATAGCTTTCGGGGTGGAATGGTTGCTTTTTATTACAGTATTCTTATTCATATGGATCCTTTATAGGCTAGGAAGAGTTGTGGTTCGTACCAAAGAATATAGAAGTAAGATTATTTTTTCTGTTTTGTATACAATCCTATTGATTTTAATACCGACCGTGATTGGACTTGCAGTTCGTACTGACTATGAATGGGCGATTCAAGCAAGAAGTTTATGGGAGACAAATATTGCAAGGCTTGATAGTCTTGAGACTAGATTTGGTTTTTTCCTTGCTTTAACATTCCAGCTTATCGCTGTAACAACTTTCTTTAATGAGTCAATTAGAAGAATTCCAATTAAGTTTATTTCTAGAATTAGGACTAACTCATCAAGAGAAATTGAGGACATGTCATATTTGCCAATTAAGCTTCTAGCGGCAGGTGTAATGCCAATAATATTTTCTTCTTCATTCCTTCTAATGCCAGCAGTAATTGAAAGATTCTTTGGCGAGCAAATTCTTAATTGGAATGGTTCATTTGGTAGAGTTCTTGGTTATGCTGCAAGAGGATGGCTGGATCAGTTCTCTAGTCCGTACTATCATGTTATTCATTTTATTCTCACTATCTTATTCAGCATGTTTTTTATTACAATTGTAATGAAAGCTGAGGATATCGCTGACGACCTTAAGGGAAGAAAGACATTTATCCCAGGGGTTAGACCCGGAAATGAAACAATAAATTTCCTATCGGATACTATAATGAGGATTACTTTCTGGGGAGGTATCGTTCTTGCGACAATTTCTGTACTCCCTTTCCTACTCGGTCTTTATTCAACCACAACCCCGCTTGGTATTGAATCTTTTCTTGCAGGTGGTACAAGCGTATTGATTGTTGTCCCAAGTATTCTTGCAATCAAATCTCAGATTGATGCCTTGGTATTGACCAAGAATTATGAGCAATTTGAAGATATTTAGTTTTTTCTCAATTGCCAAAGACCCTGTCTAATACAGGGTCTTTTTTGTTTCTACTTTACATATGAGATAATCTTATAGATTTATGAATATAAATATTAAAACTGTTGAAGAGCTAAATATTATGCGAGATGGTGGGAAAATTTTGGCAGAACTTTTTGCCGAGCTTGAGAGGATGGTTGTAGAAGGCAGTGATTCACTCGAACTTGATAAATACGCTGAGTTCTTATGCAAAAGATATAAGGTTAAACCTGCATTTAAAGGCTATCATGGTTTCCCATTTACAATTTGTTCAAATTTAAACGAGGTTATTGTGCATGGATATGCAAATACCAAAAAATTCAAAAAAGGGGATATCTTTGGCCTTGATATGGGTATTATTTACAATGATTTCTACCTTGACAAGTCTACTACTATTGAAATAGGCCAAGTGTCTAAATCTGTTCATGAATTTGTAGAAAAAACTAAAAGATCCATGTATCAGGGCATTGAGTCTGCTGTAAATGGGAGCAGGGTAGGAGACATAAGCGAAGCTATGAGAGCTGGGTTAGTTGGTGATAGTTTCGTTTTGATGAAAGATTTTGTAGGACATGGAATAGGTCATAATTTGCATGAGAAGCCAGAAATACCCGGTGATGGTATGAAAAAAGGTGAAGGCATTTTGCTTTCAAAAAATATAGTTCTTGCAATTGAGTCAATATCAGTTATGGGACCTAAGAGTGATTACAATATCTCTTCAGACGGCTGGACTGTTACTACCAAGGATTGTAAAACTTTATCTGCGCTATTTGAAGAGACTATCATCGTAACTTCAAATGGTCCAGAAATTATTACATTAATTTAATTCTTGTAATTTATCATTACTTTATACTTAGAGCTATAGACTTTAGGTTGGCTATTGCGCTATAATCAATACAGTTTTATACGGAAGGAGTAGCTTAATCATATTTTAAGCATTGATATCTTCTGATATTTTAAGGCTGTAATTAAGCCTTTTTGTTTGCTTAAAAAGCATTCATTCTGTATAATCCCAGACAGTTGATATGAATTCGGATAAGGTTATTATTGAAGGTGTAGTCAAAGAATGTTTGAGAGGAACGGAATTCCTTATCGAATTAAACTTAGGCGAAGTCCGAAAGGACATAGTCGGATATATTTCGGGTAAAATGCGTAAGCATTACATAAAGGTTGCCCCAGGTGATAGAGTTCTTATTGAGGTCTCAAAATATGATCTGAATAGAGGGCGTATAATTAAAAGAGTATGAAAACCAAAACTAGTGTAAAACCAAGATGTGAGTACTGTTACCTCGTAAGGAGAGAGGGCGTCTTGTTTGTATATTGCAAAAGAAATAGAAGACATAATCAAAAACAATGGAGAGGTTATGCAAAAAATATTAAAAAAACCAAGAAAGCAAGATAAGTAAAATGGCAGTCAATACAAAAATATTAGGTGTGACTTTGAATTCAAGCAAAAAAATCCTTTTTGCTTTGCAAGGGATTTATGGCATTGGACCCACAACAGCCGAAAAAATCCTCGAAAAAGTAAAGGTAAGTCCTGAAGTAAGAACTAAGGATGTTGAAGAAGAAGATATGAATAAAGTTCGACTAGAGGTAGAATCGGGAGAATATTTAGCAGAGGGAGATTTAAGACAAAAAATCTATAAGGATATTGCTAGACTTAAATCAATTAAAAGCTATAGAGGTATGCGACATAGATCAGGTCTTCCTGTAAGAGGTCAAAATACAAAGAAAAATGCAAGAACCAGAAAAGGTCGAGCAAAGATTGCAGTTGGAGGATTAAATAAACAAGTATCTAAGAAATAATTCAGTATATGGCAACTAAGAAGAAGGAAACTATAAAAACAAAAACTGAGAAGAAAGTTTCAAAGAAAACAAAGAAGACTATTTCTAAAGGTAGAATATACTTGAATACTTCATATAATAATACTTTGATTACATTCACAGATGAAACAGGTCACCCACATGCATTTTCAAGCGCCGGGGTAATGGGTTTTAAAGGCTCAAGAAAAAGTACACCCTATGCTGGCCAAAAAGCTGCAGAAGATCTTAATAATAAGATTTCAAGGTATAATGTCCAAGAAGTTGATGTTTATATAAAAGGTGCGGGTGCTGCAAAGCAACTAGCGCTTAGGGAACTGGGAAATGGCGGTTATCGCATTTTAAGTTTATTTGATAATAACCCAGTAAGAATGGGTGGTACAAGACCAAGAAAGAAACCTAGAAAATAAGTATGGCTAGAATAAGACGAGGAAAAAATAAATTAATCCGAAGGGAAAAGTATGATCTATTTCCAAGACTTGGAGATCAGTCTCAAACAAATAAGAGAACTGCAAGAAGAACAGCTCCGGGTGAACATCCACAATTCTCCAGAATGACCCAGTATGCTATCCAGTTTAGAGAGAAACAAAAAGTTAAGAGAATGTATGGAATGCTAGAAAAGCAGTTTAGAAGATTCTATGGTTTAGCATCCAAGAGACAGGGTGAAACAGGTTTGGCATTATTGCAATTACTAGAGATGCGTTTGGATAATGTATTATTTAGAGCTGGAATGGCTAAAACACGAGATTAAGCTAGACAATTAGTCAACCATGGTCATGTAAAAGTCAATGAAACAAAGATGTCAATTCCTTCATATATTGTGAAAGAAAGTGATATTATTGAGTTGAAAGACAATATTGTAGGATTAAGCTGGTATGAAGAAATCAAAAAGATTAATGAATCATATCAAGCACCTACATGGTTAACCAAAGATGGGATTACAAGAGCTACAGTAGTTCGAAGACCAGATCGTACAGATATGGATCCATCAATTAATGAACAATATATAGTTGAGTTCTATTCAAAGTAATTTATGGCAAATTTAAAAATCGAAAAAATTGAAAATTCTGATACCTATGCAAAATATGAAATAGCTCCATTTGAAAGGGGCTACGGATATACTTTTGCTACACCTCTTCGAAGAATATTACTTTCCTCAATTAAAGGCACATCAATTGTAAGACTAAAGATAAAAGGACTTGATCACGAATTCTCAACTCTTAAAGGACTTAAGGAAGATGTTTTGAGATTAGTGCTTAATCTACAAATGGTGGTTTTTAAGCTTGAAGGATCTGAATCAGAAAAAGTTATATTAAAAATAAAAGGTATAAAAGAAGTTAAAGCTTCTGATATCAAAGTTCCAGGTAATGTTACAATCTTGAATCCAGAACTACTACTTGCAGAGTTAACTGATAAAGGTTCTGAGTTAGAAATTGAAGCCCTTGTAGAAACCGGTTATGGTTTTATCGCCGCTGATGACGAAGAAAGAAATAGAGAACCTGGAGTTATCCCTGTAAATAAGACTTATACTCCTGTTGTTAAAGTAAATGCAAGTGTTGAAGCAACAAGAGTTGGCCAGAAAACTGATTATGAAAAAATTGTTCTGGAAGTTTCGACTAATGGTGCTATTACACCCGATGAAGCTTTGCAGGAAGCAACAAAGAAATTATTAGATAATACTACTGAATTAAATACAGTTGTAGAAGGTATTTAATAGCTATGAACAAGAAAAGTGGAGTAAAAAAATTAGGCAAACCTGCTGGAGAGAGAAATGCAATGATTCGATCTCAAGTGAAGGATTTGATCGACCGAGGTCATATCAAAACAACCAAAGCAAGAGCTAGACAGGTTGTTAGAAAGTTAGATCAATTGGTAACTATGACTTTGTCCAGCCGGACAAAAATTGTTATTGAATATTTATCTGATAATAATTTAGTTAATAAATTGATGAAGATGAATTTCGGTGATAGAAAGACAGGTTTCGCAAATATGGTCGAAATTAAAAATCGACCCGGAGATAATGCAGAATTAGTTTTAGTTGAATTATTAAAAGCATAATATGATGAAAACAACTTCATTAAAATTAAAAGATGTGAAAAGGGATTGGTATGTAGTTGACTGTACTGATCAAATTATTGGTAGAGTCGCATCTGCAGTAGCAAAAATAATTCAAGGCAAAAATAAGCCTAATTATGATGCAAATTTAAATAACGGTGATCATGTAATTTTGATTAATACGTCAAAAATCAAATGGACAGGCAAGAAAGCTACTCAAAAACTATACCGTAAACATACCGGCTTCTTGGGCGGTTTAAAAGAGAGAACTCTCGAGTGGGTAATGTCCAAAAATCCTAATGTTGTATTAGAGCAGGCAGTTTATAAAATGTTACCTAAAACGAGAATGAGAGATGTTTATATATCAAATTTACATGCTTATTCCGTAGCTGAGCATAAACATGAAGCACAGCAACCTGTTAATTTAGATTTAGGAAAAATTAAGTAATGGCAGAAAAAAAGATAAAAGTTAAAGCTGATACCCAAAAGGGCACAAGCAAACCAAAAGTTGCTAAGAAGCCTTCTGCAGCCAAAAAAACAATTATTTCTTCCTCAAAGGTCGAAGTTGTGACTAAAGAAACAAAACCTATTTTAGGTAAAGTTGTTCAATATGCTGTTGGAAGACGTAAAAGAGCGGTAGCAAGAGTACGTATGTATGAGGGTGATGGTACTATCATTATAAATGATATGCCAATCGAAAAATATGCCCCTACAAAATCAAAACTTGTAGAAGTACTTAAACCACTAGAGGTTTCGGGAGTTCGTGAAGGTCATATGTTTACTATTAAAGTAGTTGGTGGAGGTATTTCTGGTCAATTGGATGCTGCAAAGCATGGTATAGCCAGAGTAATATCTAAAATCAATGAAGATTTAAGAAAAACAATGAAACAAGGGGGCTTTTTGACTAGAGATCCAAGAGAAAAAGAGAGAAAAAAGGTTTATCACGTAAGAGCTAGAAAATCTCCACAATACTCAAAGCGTTAAGCTTTATTCGAGAGTTGATAAAAATGAACCTCAGCCGAGGTTTATTTTTATTTTATATGGGAGTTGATATCAGTTCACATTATAAATTCAGGAACGAATATGTTTCTTTTGTAATCTGTTTAATTTTTTGTATTGCTTCAACTTCGAGTATCTGAGTATTTATTATTATGATTACAAAGTCAGTTGTTTTGCCAAATACTATTGCAGAATCATTATATGAGTAGCCTTCACTTGTAAATGCCTGTCCGACTTTATGACTGAATGTGGCCTCGGGAAAGTCAGAAAGAGCTGCCGGTATTCTATCATGCAGCCAGTCCCCGGTTTTTGACATCTTCTCAAGCAGAAAACTATTTAATTCATCATTCAGGTATTTGCCTTCATATAATCCTTCATATACCTTACCAATATCCTGCGCAGTGGCATCCATAGGATTGCGGAAAAAAGTATTAATTTGTAATTCATTTTTGATTCTTTCATTAATTCTTTCAGTACC
>CAZHCC010000001.1:0-27029 GCA_964530975.1 uncultured Candidatus Saccharibacteria bacterium | reverse complement strand
CCGAAGATCAAAACCTACCTTTTCCGATGCATAAGTTTGAACAATCATTTGCAGGTACGAAAAGATAAAAATAATGGATTAACATACGAAAAACTTAAAGCTTATGCTGATGGCCAAATTTTCTCCGGTAGTCAAGCCAAAGAAGTTGGCCTTGTCGATCATGTTGCGGAATACGATGAAGTCATTTTAGATATTATCGAAAAAGAAGGGCTAAATACTTCAAAAGTTCAAATTATTGAGTATTCAATTTACCAAAGTCCATTCACTAATTTATTTGGTAGTTTTGAATCGATGTATAAGCTTTCAACCGGTAAAACACCTGCAAAAAGAGCCCAAGTTATGTTATTGAGTGATCTTTGATGATTCTATATTTGAGATTCGTACCAATGAGTAGCACGAATCTCAATATATTAGGCCCCAATTGACCGATTTCAAAAAACTTTTACTTCAAGTTTAAATAGTAAAATATAATAATGCTAAAAAGGGTTCAGTCTCCAGTAAAAAATAGTTTTTTTTTCTTTCTAGCAATTTCATTTTTAAGTTTTACAATTATAATAAATCTTTTTTATATGCAAATAGTTAATGGAAGTAACTATTTATTTGACTCCAAAAATATTTATGCCAATTTCAACACAGATAGAGCCCAAAGAGGTATAATCTACGATAGAAATGGTATTAAGCTGGTTGATAATATAGCAAAATTCAAAGTATATATTCAAAAGTCTTCTTTAGATAATCCTGAGCTCCAAATCACTATAAATAATCTTGAATCAGTTTTTAATATTGACATTAAGAAAATATTTCTCGAAGAATATAATCGCGTAAAAGATTATAAAAATATAAATGAGGTCAAGATTTTCTCAAATATTGATTACAATCCCTATATTTTTCAGGTAGAGGCAAACCCAGAAAAATTTCCCCTTATCAAGATTGAGAAGTATATGATGAGAAAATATTTATATCCTGAATTGATTTCTCATATAGTAGGGTATACAAGTGAAATTACATCGGAAGATTATGCAATAGGTAAGTATCAATATGGTGATGAAATTGGTAAATATGGTGTTGAAAAAGGATACGATGAAGTACTTAGGGGGCAGAATGGCATAATAAGGTCGGATTTTTACGGGGCAACAAGACAAAATGTTGTTTCTAACTCCCGTGAAAAAATTAATGGAAAAGATATTTATTTAACAATTGATATTAAATACCAAAAAAAGCTATATGAATTAATTGAACAGAATAAGTTATCTAATAAGCAGTTCAGCAATACCATTTCATTTGGAGTAGTGGTTCAGGATGTTAGTAATGGCGAGATACTTGCAATGGCTAGCTACCCAACTTTTGATGCAAATCTTTTTGTAATGGGTATTAGCCAGGAAAAGTATAAAGAATATATTGAGAATCCCGGTAAGCCTCTATCAAATAAAGCAACTCAGTACTCACAGTCACCAGGCTCAACATTCAAAATAATGACCGATCTTGTTGCATTAAATGAGGGTGCTATTACAAAAGATACCATTTATGAAGCTAATGGTACTTTTGAATTTGGAGGGGTAGTATTTCAGGATGCTGGACGTACAAAATATGGAAATATAAATATGAGCAAAGCATTATGTGTATCTAGCAATATTTACCATATGAAGGCAGCTCTTGCATTAAATGAAAAATCGAATGGTAATGGGTCAGAAATAATAAATAAATATTTTGAAGAAATGGGATTAAATAAAGTATCGGGGATTAATATTGGTTCGGAATCAATAGGTTATTACCCTACAAAAAAGAAAATGGAGGAAGAGGGTAAGACATGGTTTACAGGATATCTGATGAATTCTTCTATCGGTCAGGGTGAAGTAAGGCTCTCACCACTATCAGGAACACAAATGACTTCAATTTTTGCCAATAGGGGAAAGGTAATTTCACAAAAAATCGTGAAGGACGATAATCATATCCCAGAAATAAAAACACTCGATATTAAGCCAAAAGTTTTTAGTGATATTGAAGAAGGGATGCAATGTGCAACAGAATTAAATAATGGTTATCTTGGCAAAAAAACTTCAGACTATCCAACGATAGGTGTCAAAACCGGTTCAGCAGAAACTGGCCAGGTATATAATGGACGTGAAGTAATTCATGGATGGGAAGTTAGTTATGGTCCTTTACAAAAACCTCATATAGCAATGTCGATATTTATGGAGAATGCTGCAGGTGGCTGGAAAGGTGGATATATATCCAGAGAATTCTTCAAATACTATACCGAACAAAATCCCTAAAAAGCACTCTCGTGCTTTTTAGTTCCCAGTATTTTCACTGGATGCAATACTTCATCATAATGTGTAAATAAATAATTTCTATTATATAAATTTATAAATATCCAGAACAACTAAATCAGACTTAATTCTTTCCATAATGGTATAGGACTTCGCCTTTTTGAATATTGAGCCAATAATTACAGTGATAAAATTAGTGAATAATTTGAATGATACTTCACTCCGCACCCGTAATAAATTTACGCTATAATAATTTGTAATGGATTTATCAGCTGCTCTAATAATAACTTTCCTTATTATAATAATTCTTCTATTAATATATTTAGGTTTTAAAAAAAATAAATCTCCAAACGATAATTTAGAAATTAAAATGTCTGAGTTGACAAATTCACTCGACCGGAAACTTTATGAAACGAATAGAATTTTATTTGATCAATTGAATACTTCTAATCTTAATCTTCAAAATCAAAATACTTCAAGCAATGAGTTATTAAGAAAAATTAATGAAAATAATAATAAAATATTGCAGGAAGTCTCTGAAAAGCTGATTAAAGTAGAGGATACGAATAAGCAGGTTATTGGCTTTACAGAACAATTACAAAGTTTGCAGAATATTTTTAATAATCCGAAACAAAGAGGAATTTTGGGTGAATATTTCCTAGAGACAATTCTTTCAAATGTTTTACCTGAGACTGTTTATGAATTACAATATAAGTTTAATGATGGGACTATCGTTGATGCAATAATTAATGTTAAAGACAAGATAATCCCTATTGATGCAAAATTTTCTCTAGATAGCTTTAATAGACTTGTAGATAATACAAATCCTGAAAAGAAAAGTGAACTAGAAAAGGCGTTTTTAATGGATGTTAGAAAAAGAGTTGACGAAACTTCCGTATATGTTAAAACGGGCGAGAGCACAATCGATATAGCATTTATGTTCATACCCTCTGATGCGATTTACCACGAAATTATTGCAATTTCAAATGATCCAGGAATACCCACGAATGTAATTTCATATGCTTATCAGAAGAAAGTTGTTTTGGTGTCTCCTACTTCATTTTTTGCGTACCTACAAACTGTACTGCTTGCACTAAATACAATTAAGATTGAAGGAGATATTGAGGAAATTATAATATATTTAAACGAAAGCAATAATTATTTAAGTAAATTTGAAGAAAATATGAATAAAGTTGGCAAAAATATCCAAACTCTTACAAATTCATTTAATATAGCCTCTACAACTGCAACTCAGTTAACAAAAAGAATTTCTAAAGTTACAAATAATAAGCAAAATTTAATAAATATTGATAAAATTGATGATAGAAATGACTGAGAAATTATGGATAAGATGCAAAAACTAGGAGAACTCTTAAGAGAAAGCCGCGAAAATAAAAAGATTACTACTTATGAAGCTTCAAGCGGTACCAAAATTCGTGAAAGTATGATAATTGCACTTGAAAAAGGTGATTATAAACTTTTTACTAGTGATACTCATCTAAAGAGTTTTATTAAAGCATATTCAAAGTTTCTTGGTATAAATGAAGAGAAGGCGATTGCAATGTATAGAAGAGAAAGAATGATAGTGGAAGAAACTACTGAATCATTATTAAAAAAGACAAAGTCCGACTTCAATATTGCCGGGAAACTAGCAAAGATACTTAATTGGCCAGCATTTTCAATACTGATTGGTTTAACTTTGAT
The DNA here is from genome assembly GCA_964530975.1 of uncultured Candidatus Saccharibacteria bacterium. Lineage (GTDB taxonomy): Bacteria > Patescibacteriota > Dojkabacteria > JAOAGR01 > JAOAGR01 > CAZHCC01. Next base: position 23,055 of record CAZHCC010000001.1, on the reverse strand, counting down.
AACTGTTATCATCTATTTTTTTTATATTCAAATCCAAGCATTTTACATTGCCCCAAGGCTTGAAATTATTGCACCCCGACAAAACTCTATAATTGAAAATGAAGTTTTTGTAATTGAAGGGATTACTGATAGTATTTCGGTAAAAGTTGTTGTAGATGGAAATCAGGCGAATTTTATTGACTCTCAAGGAAGATTTAGGGTGAATGGTAAATTTAATCAACCTGGTGCAAAAAGATTTACAATTTCAGCCGAAAATGAATTCCGGAAGAAATCTGAAATTAATCTCGACCTTATTTATACACCAAGGCAAAGTATAATCTTGAAACAGAAAATTAAGTTTTTTAATAAATCAAAAGCAGATATTAAATTCTCGTACACAACTGATAATAAACTTATCTTTGAAATTATTACAATTAAACCCCAAGAATCCAGCGAACTCGATTTCGATTCAAAGATTATGGTTAGGGATTTCGATATTTCGAAACTTGATATATACTTGAACGGTAGTACAAATCCATTGAGCTCAATAAGCTCAAAGGGATTCACAGTAGAAATTGAAAATTCAATTCCAATAATCAAAACTAATTAATAATGGCAAAAAAATCACAATTCATTAAGGAAAATAATACAATTAATTTTAGCTTTAGAAGAGAAACATTGAATGCTCTTCTTGTCCCTCTAAGCATTTTATTGGCGGGTTTATTTATTACAGTTGCAGTATTATATTCTGCAAATAGAATATTAGACCGTGACCAGCTTGTTACTAAGTCAAATCTAACTGCAGTAGTTAAGGAAGCCCTTAAAACTGCTAACCTTGGTACAGGTGAAGGAACAGAAACAGTAAAAGAAGAGCCCACGGGGCCAATACTTGCCAAAACCACACTTGATGATGACGCAAGACTAGGTAATAAAGATGCTAAGGTAGCGATAGTTGAATTCAGTGATTATGAATGTCCATTCTGTCAAAGACATTACAATCAGACACATAATCAATTGATTCAAAACTATGTTGAATCAGGTAAAGCATTATTTGTATTCAGAGATAATCCACTAAGTTTCCATGAACCAAAGGCATCACAAGCCGCAAGTGGAATGCAATGTGCAAAAGAGATTGGCGGAGACAAAAAATATTACGAATTGCACAGTCTCTACTTCAAAAATACAGTGTCCAATGGTCAAGGACTTAAGGGTGGTGACGAAGAATTCATAAATTATGCAGTACAGATTGGTCTCGATCGTGCTAAGTTTAGCGAATGTCTAAAAAGTAATAAATTTGCTGATGAAATTAAGAAAGATATGACTGATGCAGCATCCTCGGGAGCTAGTGGCACACCTGGCTTTATTATAGGTAAATTATTACCTGATGGGACGGTTGATGGTGAGCTTATTTCTGGAGCATATCCATACTCTACATTTCAGGCAACATTAGATAAATATTTAAGCAAATAGATCTTTCAATAAGTTTTTTAATGTCATCCTGAGACTGACCTAGGATGACATTTCCTATTGGATCAAATTATTTTAGATTAAATCTCTGAACTCTTTGGGAGCCATTAAGCCTTTTTCTGTTATAAATCCACCTGTAATATATTTAGCAGGCACCAGATCAAAGGCAGGATTGATCATTTCTACCCGTTTTGGAGCTTCTTTCCATATTTCATCTGCTTGACGGGTTTCAACTACAAATTCATCAGATTTAGCGCTTCTTAAATCTACCTTCATTGATTGGGAAACTACATAAAACGGAATATTAGCCTCTTTTGCCGCAATAGCAATATTATATGTACCGACTTTATTTATTAAGTCTCCATGAACTGTAATACCATCACAACCGACAAGAATCACTTCAGGTTTGGGGTATCTATTATCAAGCAAAAATGAAGCGACAGCAGAATCAACTATATGAATAATCTGAATTCCTTCAGCGGCAAGCTTGGTTGCTGTAATTCGACCTTGATATAATGGACGAGTTTCTGTATTTATAACATTTAGTCTTGGATTGACCTGATGAATACGAATAAGAACATCTCTAGCTATAGAAGAATGACAGTGAGTCATTATTGTCTCTTTAGCTTTTAATAAATTCAAAGCATTTATACGAATAATTTCATATGATTCATCAAGATATTTAAAAAAATTCTCAATCCTTTCAATTACCCTGATACGCACCTGCTGTTGTGTATCACATTCATCAATATCTTTTGCAATAAATGTCATTGCATTATATGCTAAAGGCTCATTTGGACGTGCATTTGCAAGCTCAAGGCAATAGCCCTTCACACGATTTACAAATTCTTCAAAATTAATTGCTTTGGTATGTGTTATATATTCCAAAATTCCCTTTGCAGCAGATTTTGCAATATTAGTATTGCCCTGGATTTTTAAATCTTTTATATCTTTAATTAAATTTTCGAGTTCTTTTTCGGTCATAATAATTATTTTCCAAACTTACATATTTCATATTTATAATACCTCTAAAGTTGAAAAGAATATACTAGGTAATAATAATTTGTTTCATCTTAAGAATCTTTTGAGCTAAATCGAGTCTAGAGTCTGTAGTTGTATAAAGAGTAAAAAGTTTATCACCTTTTTCAAATTTCTCACCGACCTGTTTATGAAGAAAAATGCCTGCAGGTTTAACATTTGGAGTTCCAAGTGCATGGGAAACTTCTTTTATTACTGAATTTTCAATATCCCTTACCAAGCCAGATTTTTCAGCATAGACATCATGGCTCACATCACCTACCGCAATATCATCGGGTTTGATTTCTGAATTGCCGCCCTGAGCTGAAATAAGTTTTTGAAATGTTTTATATGCTTTTCCACTTTTTAATTCTTTATGCGCAATCTCATAACCTTTGCCTGGAGGAGCCTCCTCAGCAAGTTCAAGCAATTCACCTGCTAGCGACAAAGAAATATATTCAAGAGGTAAATATCTGTCACTTTCCTGCCGAAGCACCTTTAATACATCTCTGGCTTCGAGATTTGGACCTATGCCTCTACCATCAGGGCCAAGCGCCTGTCTTGTAATAACTTTGATTTTTATACCAAATTTATCTGCTAAAGTTTCAAATTTTTCACGAATTACCATTACATCCTCAGGATTTTGAACTTTCGTATCGGGTCCGTAAGGAATATCCAAAACGAAATGTGTAAGCCCAATTGCAACTTTTTTTGCAAGAATACTTACAATAAATTTATCATAGAGTTCAATCCCCAGAGGTTTTTCAATTTCAATAAGAGCCTCGTCTGCAGGGGCAAGATCCAAGCCACCTCCCCAAACAATACATGCATTATGTTTACGAATGAGATCTTCAATCTCATCCTTGCTAAATTCCATATTGCAGAAAACTTCCATAACATCCGTGGTGCCTGCTGGAGCAGTAATTGCTCTGGTGGATGTATTGGGAATAACCAAGCCTTTGGATGCAATAATAGATACAATAATTGGGGTTATCCCCTTACCAGCCAATCCTCCAATACTATGCTTATCAATAACTTTTTCATATGGCCATTTAAACTTCTCACCAGATTCAGCCATAGCTTTTGTTAGATAATATAGTTCATTATCATCAAAACCCGGATTAAAGCCACAGGATGCAAAATACGCTGCCTCAACATCTCCAAGTTTCCCCGAAACAATATCGTCAAGTATTGATTTAAGCTCACTATAATTTAGTTTATTTCTTAAAAGTTTCTTTCGAATAGCAGCTAGTGATTTGGGTTGTGCCATCAAGTCCAACCCTATAAGATCGTTTTCTTTAAGCTCAAATTCCGCCCATAATTTTGGGTCCACTCCTACTTCTAGAGGACTTACAAGTCTCTCGGTAACTTCGACCGTTGCAACATGTTGAATTTGATTATTTGGTGATATCACCTCAAGTCTTGTGCCCGGACTAATGCCTTCATCATGTGCGGTTTTTGCATTTAAAATGACGGTACGTTTTTGACCGTTTGAAAAATCTATTAACTTCGATTTAAGATAAAACATGGCAGTAAATTGCTTTATCAAGATAATAAATTTATATAATATTCGCAAATTTCGTATCATTTCTATATGAGTAAAATACAATTTTATTGAAATAAACTTTTTTTCGGTTATCATTAATTTGTGAAGAAACTACTTATCATTGATAGCTTCGGATTAATATTCCGTGCATATCATGCTTATCCAATGCTGACAACTGCTGATGGCAAACCTACGAATGCAATTTTTGGATTTATTCAAATGCTTCTAGGGACTATAGATAAATTTGATCCCGATTATATTTTATGTTCACTTGAATCTGAAACTCCTACATTTAGACATAAGCTTTCGGCAGAATATAAATCAAACCGTAAAGAGCCTGATAATGAATTGACCGTGCAGATCCCGGAAATAATCAAAGTAATTCATGCATTGAATATAAAAACCCTTCAAAAAGACGGATTTGAAGCTGATGATGTAATCGGCAGTTATGCGGTACAAAATCAAGGAAACTTTGACCGTATTGATATTGTTACAGGTGATAGAGATTTACTTCAATTAATTTCAGATAAAATACATGTTTTTATACCCGGTAAATCATTTTCAGACTTAATTGAATATGATAGATATAAATTTAAAGAGAAATTCGGTATTGAGCTAGAAGACTATATTCTCTATAAAACTCTGGTTGGTGATGCGTCGGATAATATCAAGGGGGTGCCAGGCATCGGCCCCAAAACCGCAGCAGGAATTGTTAATCAATTCCATTCAATTCAGTCCCTTCTAGCCAATACCGATCAACTTTCGCAAAGATTTGCTGTAGCAATTGAAGAAAATAAAGATTTACTGGAACGATATTATCAGCTATCTCAAATCGATACATCGATTGAATGCGAACTCAAAGCAGATGATATAAAAGTGAGTAAAATAAATGCATCAAGACTTAGAAGTCTAATACGAGAATATGAATTTTCCTCAATGTCTAAGAGGGCCGCAAAATTTATAGATAATTTCGAGAAGAAACATGGCGGATTTGGACTCTTCGCAGAATTTGATAATAATGTAAGTCATGAGATTGATCATTCACTTTCCGAAGAAGTAAGTTTCGGTGACGAAACATTTTTGATCCAGACAGTTGATTCATTTCGTTTCGGGAATGGCAAAGAGTTTATCGATGTAGAAAAAACAGATTTATACAACTTCATAATTTTAAATAATATTAAAAAAATAATAGGCTTTGACCTTAAGCCGTTTATTAAAAAGCTATTTGATGCTGGACTCACAAAAATTGAAGATTATGAATTTATCGATTTAAAATTATCCTGGTATTTAATTCGTAATTCATTGGAGTTTGAAAGTTTAAATGAAATTGCAAATCATCTAAATACATCTAATTATATTGAGATTTACCAAAAGACTTTAGATGAACTTTCAAAGGACAATCTAAAAAATCTTTTTGAGCTTGAGAAAAAAGTTCAGATTATACTTGCAACTATGGAATTTGAAGGGATTTATTGTGATGCAGGATATCTCAAAAAGTTAGAGATAGAATTCAAGGAAAAGATAATAAAAATCAAAGTGAAAATATTTGATTTTATTGGTCATGAATTTAATCCAGCCTCAACCAAAGAACTAGGACATATTTTATTTGACGTTTTGAAATTGCCAGTATTTAAAAAAAATAAAACAGGTTATTCAACCGATGATAATACACTTACCAAACTTGAGGGTATGAGCGAGATTATACCTATGATCAAAGAATTCAGATTATACTCCAAAATTCTATCTACTTATATTATCGGCTTGCAGAATGCTATAGATCAAAATGGCAAAATCCATACAACCTATGTACAGGATCAGGTGCCTACAGGTCGACTATCTTCAATCAATCCGAATCTTCAAAACCTACCCAATGATGAGCGAATAGGACCTATGATACGGAAAGCTTTCTGTACCAAAGGCGGTATTTATCTGAGTCTTGACTATTCTCAGGTTGAGCTACGTATTCTCGCATTTGAATCAAAAGATCCTGGATTGATGGAAGCATTTATAAATGAAGAAGATATCCATATCTCTACCGCTAGAATTATTTTTGATAAAGACGAAATATCCAAAGACGAAAGAAGTTTTGCAAAAACAATAAATTTCGGAATAGTTTATGGAATGGAACCTTATGGATTATCTCAAGCACTTGGTATTTCCCAGGGTGAGGCAAAAATATTTATTGATAAGTATTTCGAAAAATTTCACGGAGTTAAAGAATATTTCAATAGAATTACAAAAACACTTGATGAGAAATGTTATGTTCAAACATTTCTAGGGCGGCGAAGATACTTTGACTCCTGGAATGCAACAAAAGGGTTTCAAAAAAGGATTCTTTTTCGTGAGGCAATAAATATGCCTATTCAGGGTGGAAATGCAGACATAATGAAAATGGCTATGGTGAAAATATATGATTTAATTCGTAAAAAAAATTTGCAATGCAAACTACTTTTACAAATACATGATGAATTGATTTTGCATATTACAAATGAGACGGAACTACAAAATATAACTGATCAGATAGCCGAAATAATGTCTAATGCATATGATATTAATGTACCTTTAAAAGTGTCCAGTAAATTCGGAAGTGATTTAAGCTTTAACTAATACCAATCACTACTATTCGGAAGAACAGAAAATATTGATCTTATTTGAATAGAATTTTTTGCATGAAAAAGCTAGAATTGCCTTGAAAATGTTGGACATTCTTTACTCAATAATCTTCTACCTTATATTCTCATTATTTGGAATTGCCGGTTTTTTTGTACTGACATTGATACTGAAAAATTCAAATAAGATAATTCTTTATTCTATTTCTAAACCTCTAGGTTTAATACTATTTGCATATCCAATATGGTTGCTGAGTTCCGTCAAAATATTGCCTTTTAATCAAACAAATTTACTAATTGCATTATTTATACTCTTTATTTCAGTTTTTATTGGAGGAATTATCTGGAAAATTCACCGGAGAATGTCAATAAATCTTAAAGATATAGAACTTCAAAAGCTGGTGGTTGGGATTATTTCTGTGGAAATCGGGACAATTATATTATATGCAATTTATATGTATATAAGGGCATTTAATCCGGCTATAGAAGGCACTGAGAAATTTATGGATTTAATGATGCTTTCAAGTGCAGGGAAAACAGATTTTTTTCCATTCGGTGATGCATGGTGGTCCGGAAAAGATGTGAATTATTATTACTATGGATTTTATATTTTTGCATTACTTGCAAATATTTCACAGGTTCCATACTCATATGCATATAATCTTTCACTGGGAATAATTTTCTCTCAAACCTTCATTATTATTTTTACAACAATTTTTAATGTTTCTAAAAATTATTTATCAGCATTCTTCGGCTCGGTACTTGTGAATCTTGCGGGGAATCTTCATTATGCAAATTGCGTAGCAAATAATCTCAATGAAAATATACGCACTAATTGTTTTTATCCAAAGGCCTCAAGAATTCTTGACCCTGCATTTACCATAAATGAATTTCCTGCATATAGTTATATTTTAGGGGATTTGCATCCTCATGTATTAAGTCTCCCATTTTTTGCTTTGGGTCTTTTTTTGCTAACCGAGGTTTTTAAAGAAAAAAAACTAAATATTATGCTGCACCTTGTTTACGGATTCGTAATAGCAACTGCAGGTCTTATCAACTTTTGGGATTTTATGACACTTGGGGCTCTTTATGGATTAATCGTAATCTATAAAATTTCTGCATCTCTTTTAAAAAATCGCAAAAAAATTGCTGAGTATATAAAAACTCGGCGCTATAATTTAGTTTTAAAAACGGGATTATTAATTTTACTTGCAATATCTCCATTCCTGCTCTATCTACCTTTTTTCTTACATTTCAAGAGTCCGGTTACAGGTATCGGTTTTGCTCCGGAATTTGTATCCTATCATTCGCAGGCTTATCCGGATATGCAATGGCCCTCCTCATCATGGTTCCAGTTTGGTATGTGGGGGTTTTTTGTAATGCTGATTATTCCCTCAGCAATAATTTTCTTTTTCATTCAGTGGGAGAAGGCAAAAGAGGCTGCATTTGCAACTATTATTTTCTTTTTCGCTATATCACTTATTATTTTTACTGAATTGTTTTTCTTCAGGGATTTATTCCATATTGCAAATCCCCCTTATTTCCGGGCTAATACTGTTTTTAAATTTACATATCATTCCTGGATATTATTTGGTATTAGCACTGCTTTATTCCTTAATTTAGGATGGAATGCACTTGGCAAGATAAGAAATGCATCAATAGGAATTGCACTTGATATTTCCGCATTAATTGTGATCAGCGTAATATTCACCCTTGCATTCATGTACCCTCATTTCGGATTCAGTCAGGCATATTATCTTGATGTTGCGAATATACAGCAAAAAATCCAGAATAATGAATTAACACTTGATGGCAGCAAATTTATTAAAAGTAGAAATATTGATGACTATGAAACTATAAAATGGATAAATGCAAATCAAAGGGAAAGAGTAGTTATTGCTGAGTCTGTTGGTGGTGCATATACATATAATGCAAGAATAAGTACACATACAGGGATGCGTAATATTATTAACTGGGAAACTCATCAATGGACCTGGAGATTTGCATATCCAGATAAAGTAAAAGACTGGGAAAGAGTTTGGAAAGAGAAAATGAATACAGGTTATAATGAAATCTCAAATACGACATTTGAGGCAAGGACATTATATATAACTGAAGACGTTAAAATTGCGAGAACGATCATAGATACATATAATGTAAAATATATATATGTGGGAGATCAGGAAAGAATTACTTATCCAGATTTAAGTGAAGAAAAGTTTCACGATATCTGTGAAATTGTCTTTGAAAGCGGTAATTCCAGATTATATAAAGTAAACTAATTATTTTGAACTAATCAATTCGGCAATTCTCTTCCCCTCTCTTACAGCATAATTAGTGCCTCTATCTTCAGGGAAGATTTGAGAAAAATTTGAAAGAAACACATTCGTAATCGGTGTATTATATTCAGGGATTTTAGACTGATAATCTAAAGTTACAATATGTTGAGCATTTTTTAGACGAAAAATATTCAGGTCTCCAATCTGATTTTTATCGAATTCTGGAAATATTTTTTGAAGGGAATCAAACCATTGGCCAGATAATTCATCATCGGAAATTGAAAAATATCTATTATCATTAGGAATATATGCACCTATATAGTAGATATTTTTTCCATTATAACGTTCTTTGCCTACCATTTTGGTATGGTTTATAAAAACCAGGAATGGAAAGCTTATATCATTGATATTATGCCAGTAATAATCACTTATATCCTGATCTGAAGAGAAAATTAAGCATACGGCACCGAGATATTGAATACTTCTTAATTTGTTTAAATAATCAGGAGATATATTTTTATCATCCTTAATAAGTTCAGCAAAAATATTTGATGGAACTGTAGCAATTACCTTATCAAACTGTTCTGCCTGATTATCATATTCAATAAGAACAGTAGAAGAATCCGTGGATTTAATAGATTTGACAATAATACCGGTTTTTAGCTCTGCTCTGCCATCTTGTAATAATTCAAGCAGTCTTTGAGTAATTACATTAAATCCGCCACGGAAATAGCCGAGTTTTTCCCCGCCTCTTTCCTGTGAATTTGCACGAATATGTAGTCTAGCCCATAGCCAGGCCATTGAGATTTTATCATAGTGCTCATGAAATTTTCCTTTAAGCAAAGGTTCCCAGATCACTTGAGTAGCTTGTTTCCCGCTTGCCTTTTTAATCCATTCAAATGCAGGAATTTGTACGAATTTATGCCAGTTTTTAAATTTTTGCAGAAATAGCATTACAAAACCGACTCTAAACCTATTAATAATATTTAGTGGTTTAAAAAGTAAAAGTGAAATAGGTGTACCAAATTTATATATTCTGCCATTATAATAAATGCTTACTAAACTTGGATTCCATTCCAGTTTATCCTCAATACCGATTTCTTTTACAAAATTAATAATATCAGTATCTGTTTTGAAGATATGATGATAAGTTTTTTCTAAATTACTGCCTTGTATTTGGAATCCTCCTGCAAGGCCCCCAAAATCTTGGTTTCTTTCAAGAATAGTTACCTGATGTCCTTTTTTGGTTAATTCATATGCGGCAGTCAATCCAGTAAACCCACCGCCAATTATTGCGATTTTCATTATATTATAAATTTTATTTTCCGGTCATTCCTTCAGATTCTGCTTGTCATCCCGGACATAGCGTAGCGGAGATCCGGGATCTAGGTACAATTATAACTATTCCCCACTATCAAAGACCGAAGATACAATATAAATCGGTCTATGCTGTACTTCTGTATAAATTCTCCCAATATAATTTCCGATAATTCCAAGCATGGTCATCTGAACGCCCCCGAGAAAGAACATTGAAACTACAGTGAACGTCCATCCAGAAACGGTTGTATCGGGCTGGGAGTATCTTGAATAAAGAGCGTAAAAAATACCAAACAGGCTTAATATCGTAACAAAAACACCCATTTGGGTAATAAACTTAATTGGCACCATTGAATAGCCATAAATTGAATCTTCCGCTAGCCTGAAAAGCATTCTTGCTGACCATTTTGTTTCGCCTGCAAATCTCTCAGGTCGATCAAAAAGTATTCCAATTTGTTTGAAGCCTGTAAAAGCCACAATTCCACGCATTGATCGGATTGACTCTTTCATTGTTTTAACAGCTTCAACAACTCTTCGATCCATTAATTTAAATTCACCTGTATCTTCAGGGATTTTGACTTCGGCAAGTGAATTTAAGATTCTATAAAAAGCAAATGATGTAAAGACTTTAAAAAAAGACTCACCCTTTCTTTTGCGTCGTTGGGCATACACAATTTCATAGCCATCCTCCCATTTTTGTAACATCTCCAGAGCAAGTGCAGGCGGATCCTGCATATCAGCATCCATGACAATTACTGCATCTCCTTTTGCATAGTCCAGACCCGCGGTTATACCCGGAGCTTGACCGAAATTTCGTGAAAAATTTATAACTTTGTATTTTGGGTCCTTATTATGGATTTCAATAAGTTTCTCCAGGGTATTATCCTTAGAGCCGTCATTAACACAAATTACTTCATAACGGTATTTTTTCTCTACCTCAGGGAAGATTTTTGACATTTCCTCGTAGAGCTTGTCTAAATTCTCTGCTTCGTTATAGCAAGGGAAAATAAAGGATATTAATTTCATGATTGTACAGTGAATATTAGCATAAAATTTTTAAAGTATGTTAAATATCGACTATAATCAAATATGTTCCGTATTAAAAGCATTCTATATATAGTCTTTATTATAGTATCAATAGCCGCTGGTTCTATAATTAGATATTCGAATTTATGGAATACGGGAAGTTACTTCGACCTTATTATAACTCAGTATTCATGGGGAAAAGCTCAATACGACATGGGGTTTTTAAATTTCTGGACTTATTATGATAAGACCTTTGATTATATGCCGGGTGCAATGTCATTAAGTTGGTTTGTTTATATGATTACTTATAATTTAGGAGGAAATGAACAGACTTTTGTGACATTGATAAAGGTTTTTAACTGGTTCTGGGATATTGTTTTATGTTTTATAATTTATAGATTTGCTCAGCAAAATGAGACTCTAAACCGCATTAAAACTATAGCCTTAGCAAGCTTGGCATATATAGTCCCTTCATTATGGTCAGTAAGTGCTGTATGGGGACAAATGGATTCATTTATCGTCGTTTTCGGTTTGATTGCATTTATATTTTACTTTTACAGCGATCAAATGCCTTCGAGTTTTGTTTTTGGAAAAAGGCTGCTCAATTATCATAACTATTTCCCTTATTTTACCGGTTTTTTCCTTGCTATGGGTTACTGGGTTAAACCTACAGTACTTTTGATATTGCCATTAATATTAATTCTGCTTTTTAATAGAAAGGACTGGAGAAGTTTATGGAAGCTATTTATTACTTTTCTACTCTCATCTATTCCTTTTATAATAGTCCCTATTTGTACAAATCCTGATAGGCTTATTTCTATTTTAGCTTTGCCAGTATTTGGATTTGGTGTAAACAGTGCGTCAAGGGATGCGGCAAATCTATGGTATTTGATAGGCCTTGAGGGCTATTCAGGTCAGAATATTATTAGTTTTGGGTCATTAAATATTAATGTTTTTATGCTTGCAATAAGCATTTGTACCATATGGTTTTTTGCATTTATGATTAATTACCTCAGATTGTCATCAGAATTCACTTTCAGTAATTTATTTAAATATGAATGGTGGGTAATATTTTTTGTTAGGTTTTTTGGGAGGAAGATTACAATTCTGGAAATTACTATTTTGGGTGTAATTATTAATTATTTATATTTTATTTTTTATATAAAAATGCACTCAAGATATCTTATGATGGGAATGGCATTAAGTTTAATTCTTCTTGTTTTATGGGATAAAGCGAAGGACTTTAATAAATTATTATTGCTTGTTCTGATAACTCATTTTGCTTTTTTCCTTAATCAAATTGCAATTGTTAATAATAATATTCCCTGGGTGAAGTATTTTAATGAGGAAATTTTTAAATTTAATTATATAAATCTTGCAGCTGTACTTTATATTTCCAGCTGGATTTTTATGAGTATGATTTTCTGGAATAAGTTTAAAGAGCAGTAAAAACTAATAGACCTTAAAGTCACAAGATACATCTGTGCAAAAGGAGAAATGTCATTCCTGGATATTATCAACTATATATTCAACTCTTCTCAACCCAAATTTTTGAGATAGACTTATATAAGAAACTTATTTCAAGAGTTTGCCTGGAACCTCAAATAATACCCGTAGATTTCTCTTATTAAAAAATTGACAAGTGCGACAGCATTGTTAAGATAATTTATGGAAAATTCCGGACAAATTAATTATATGATCTTCCAATATCTTAAAGAAAAGACTTTGGAGCTGGCCACCCCAGAAGAAGTCGATTCAATCACAGCAATGATTGGTGAGAATTCCAATATGTCTGTAATAAGACAAATATTATTCCTAACCCAGTCAAAATTACCACAAGCACTTCATGCGGAATTTGAACAAAGACTTGCTGCCGCTGTGCAGGAAGAAGATATGGATACAGCAATGCAAAATGTTTTCACCCGACTCAATGTAAGCATTAGTCCAGAAGAACTAGGTATTGCATTACAAAAGGCATATGGGGAAATAAATAATGTGCTTTACACAAACTTAGTCGACTCGCCATTAACGGACAAAAATACTATCGACTCTGAATTAGCTCAAGTTTCTGCACTATATTCCGGATTAAGCAGCTTAAATTACCAGGAGAACAATTCACAATAGTTAATACTATGTGATATACTATTACATTGAATCATGACAACAACAACATCACTAACAACACCACCAGCAGTAGCGACAGCTCCTGCGGTACCAGTAACAGATGAAAAGCCTAAATCCATAGAAGGTTTTGGAGCTCAAATCCAAGCTAGATTCGATAAAATGAAAAGCGACTGGGATTCTGCAACCTCTCCTATCGGATGGGGTGTATTAATGGATAATACAACTCAAGTTACAGAACGAATTCAAGGATTAGAGGCTAATAATTCTAAACTCTCAAGACTTGGTAGATTTGCATCTTCATTAGGAGCAGGTGCAGTTGCTGCATGGGCAGTAAATGGTGCTATTGGAGGTTCATTGTTTCCTTGGGTTGCTCTAGCGCCTTCAGCTATCGCTGCTGCAGGACTTGGCCCAATCGCTATTGTTGGAGCAATTGGTGTAGCCGCATACTTCTCAGCACGATATATAATCAATAACAATGTAGCTATGAAGAATGAACTAGGTTCACTCAGATTAGCTGATCAAGTTCGTACAGCAGAAATCAGTGCAAACAAAGCTGGATCTATGCAAAATTTATTAGAGGCAGCCTTTACGAAAGATATGAGTGGGAAGAACTCTGTTGAAAGATTTGGTGTTAAAATTAAGAATATTCAGGAAACATTAAACAAATTAGGAACAGATAAAGAAATATTTGAGAGTACAAGCGGGATTCCTTTAGCTGAACAATTAGTTGGTAAGTTAAAAGAATTACACCCTGAAGTAGTAGAATTATTCGGTGGTGAAGATATGAATACACCAACGATGACAATGTTTATGGATGTACTGGGAAAAGCAGGAATTAAATTTGCAAATGAATGGAAATTGGGTACTAGTGGTGTTGAAATACCAATAACTGATCAGAATGAAAAGACAAGCAGATATGCCTTACTTTACACTATGTTAAGAGGTGTAGATATTTCTTCTGCAAAAATAACTGTTGGTAAAACTACTTTTAAGTCAATCGACGAAATGATGGCGGCTCATACAGCTGCATTCGAAGCTGCAAAAGATCCAAGACGTAAGCGACAAGTCAAGACCCAATTCAAAGAAGCTTTTGACAAGCTCGAACCAAGCTTCAAAGCTTTGGTGAATGATAATGGCTCAAGCCCTATTGCTGAAGGGTTCTTTAATATGGATAGATTTAAAGATAGTGTACTCAGCTTACTTACTCCGACAAAAGAAAACACCGGAAGAGCAAAGGATGCTGATTATGATCCAATTGAAGCATTAATCAAAAAAATGAAGCTAACTCCTGAAAAACTACCTATATTACTAGCGAACCTATCTGACAAGTTTGGAACAGTTAATAGTGCAGCATTCAGAAGATCAGCAGGTAATGCTGGTTATTTTTAAACGACTTAGCACAAATACATAAAAGGGAGCCAAAAGCTCCCTTATTTTGTTATCTCCCCAAACCTCCACCCCCTTAACTTTTAACTACTATCTATTTCCTCCCCACTAAAACTAATAAATCATAGCCACCAAGTCTGTGCCATCACCCATGCTCTACCACAATCAAGAGGTATAGTACTTAAGGGGAGTTGATTTAATACCGGTTCAAGGCTCAGAAACCCTTCTCGAGTTGCCGCTTAATGCTAAAAATCTTGAGAGAATCAATAAAATAATTAAATTGGATAAAGCTCAATAAATTTTGTAACCTGCTTTGATATATTAATGAAAAGCTTTTCCAGAAGTGACTTCCGAAAACTCAAAAGAAAATAGTCTGATAAGGGATTTTATAGAAAATAATAATCAAAAGTCCTTTGAGAAACTTTATAATATGCATTTTAACTATGTATATAATTTTGTATTCTCACGTGTAGGAAATAGAACTTGGACCGAGGATATTGTAAGTGAGACATTTATGACTTTGGTAGAAGTAAAGTCATCATTCAATTATAAGTCGAAATTCCGTTCCTTTATGGTTGGTATAGCCATAAATAAAATCCGTCAGTTCTGGACGAAACAATATAAGCAAAATGAGTCAGAAATTGATGAGAACTTTATAATTATTGAGGAAGAAGATCCCGAGAGATTGATAGAAAGTGAAGACAGACTATCAAAACTTTTGACAAAACTTAACCGGGTATTAAACGAACTTGATATTAAATACAGACAGGTTCTTGATGCTAGGTTTATTGAGAAACTTTCGGTAAAAGACACTGCCCTGAAACTAAACCTCAGTGTATCCAATGTCAAAATCAGACAGAAAAGGGGTTTAGAAAAGGCAGCACTTCTGGCAGATACTTTATTCAATAAGAAAGAAGATAATTTATGAAAAAGGTAAAAGAAAACGATATTGTACAAGCTTTAAGAATGAATAATATTGATGAACAATCTAAAAAGAATTTCCAGAAAAGACTTCTAAATAATATTAAAAGTGAAAAGTTTAATTATAACTGGAAAAATAGAATTTTTAACATACTCAACACAAATAAGCAGTTTGCAGTACTCACTTCTCTACTATTAATAATGCTTATAACCGGTTTTATATTTAATGCACTAAATCCAGGTTTTTTTAATCGCAATTCAAATTATGAAGAGCTATCGAATTTTGAATATAGTTCAATGAACCCCGCTCAGGATATTCAGAAAAGCACTAGAATCCAGCCAGATAGCAATTCAAATTCTTATTCAAAACAAGCTGAATCCCGTAGTACGGAAAATCTGGGATTTGCAGTGGGAGGAGCAAAAGATATAAGTAGTTTCAGGGATAATATAAAAAAAGGTTATCTACCTTTGCCATCCGATATAAGTGTGGAAGGGCTCTACTATGACTATTACTTTGATACTGGTAAAACTGAAGCATGTAAAAAGCTTTTTTGTCCATCGTACTCTACAGCACTTACAATGGATAAGTTCTCAGGAATTTACTCAGAATATATTACCGTAGGTTTAAATTCCGGAATTAAAGAAAGTGACTTCAAAAGACCTCCATTAAATTTAATGATTGTGCTTGATATTTCCGGTTCTATGTCTTCATCTTTCAGCCAGTACTATTATGATTCATCAGGAACCCGCAAAGACGTTGAAAATTATACAAATAGAACCAAACTTGAAATTGCCAAGGATGCAATTATAGAAATGACAAAAAAACTGAATGACGGTGATAGTTTAGGCATAGTACTTTTTGATGATGATACATATATTGCAAAAAGCATGAAAAGCCTTAAGGGAACCAATATGGAAGCATTGCGAAACGATATTAGGAATATCAATCCCAAAGGTGGAACAAATATGGAGAAAGGTCTAAGAAAGGGCCAGGAACTACTTAAGGAATATATTGAATCGAATACATACGATGGCGATTATGAAAATAGAGTAATATTCCTTACTGATGCAATGCCAAATCAAGGTTCTTTAAGTGAGACAACCCTAAAATCAATAATTGAAGAAATGTCACAAAGAAAAATTTATTCAACTTTTGTAGGTATTGGTGTAGATTTTAATTCGAATCTTATCCAGGAAATTACTGATGTAAGAGGCGCAAATTATTTCAGCGTCAATTCGGAAAGCGAGTTTAAAAAGACAATATATGAGGATTTTGATTTAATAGTAACCCCGATTGTATTTGATTTGAAGCTGGAATTTGAGCCTAATAAATTTGATATTGCCGAAATATACGGCGTCCCTGGAATTGCAACTTATAATCCCCTGAAAGGCTTTATAAATATTAAAACTCTTTTCCCTTCAAGAGCGCAGAATGGAGAGGTCAGAGGTGGCATAATTCTCCTTAAATTTAAAAAAGTTAAAAATGATAATAGTCTTATTGGCACATTAAAAACAAGTTATATTTCAAGAACCGGAAGCACCGATACCGAGACTAAAACTATAGAGAGCTCAAGATTTGATTTCGGTGAACCAAATGTAAATTATTTTATAAGACCATATGGCTATGAAAATACTGGTATTAGAAAAGCTATACTTCTAAAAAACTATGCCAACCTTATGCAAAGCTGGATACTGGAAGCACGCAACGCAAATGACGCAGTCAAGCCCTTGCATGATCAGAATGGAATTTACCGTCCCGAAACTGAAAGTCAGCAATGGGAAAGAATTTCAAAAAAACTTGTTGTATCAGATAAATACAGAGTATTATTCAAAGAATTTAAGATATATGCTGAAAATGAAATAAAAGCAATTGAGGACATAACTTTACAAAAAGAAATTGAAATTCTGGATATTCTTATCAGTCAATAGTCTTTATCAAACACAGCTTTTAGGTGTATAATCCAAGAATATGCCAAGGATAAGGATTCAAAACCCGACACTTAGGAGACTTGAGCTTGGCAGTCCAAAAAAAAGAGGAATGGTCATAAAGCCCAAATCGACTTTGCCAGCTTGTTATGTGGATATTTATAGATCTGAGATTGAACAAGCAAACAGCGACCCAGAGAGTACTCCTTTATGGCATATAGCAATGCAAATACTGGCACATCGAATAAAAAAATATGATCCAGAAGATGAGTTGCTGCTTCGGGAATTAATGCATGAATATACTAATGATCTTCTGGCAATATGCTATACTACAGGTCAGGAGACACAGAGTGTTAAAGACGCTCTGATTACAATTATCGCCCGTCCTCGAAATTCAAAAGATATGAAAATACCCCATAACATGTATGACATTCCCTGGACTTTATGGGATGAAAGTTAAATGAAGAAATCGGAAGCAACCCATATTCAATAGGAGAATCAATTAGTCATAATTCAACTAATCTTTAGAAAGGCCCGCCACACGTAGCCATAAGCTAAGTCGAAAAAATTATATCTGAAAAAATAGTCTACTAAACCTGAACAATCCCAAAGTGCGAAAAAGGCGAAGTGTGGTGAGTCCAACTGGGTTCGAACCAGTGACCTCTACAATGTCAATGTAGCGCTCTAACCAGCTGAGCTATGGACTCGGACAAAGAATTCTACACTCTCAAGGAATAATATTCAATTTCGAGGTTTTGTACCCTCCAGTTCATTATATTTAAAAGGACAGAAAACTTGATATGATTAGTCAAATGAAGATCTTAAGATTTAGCGTTATTTTGATATTGCTATTAGTTAGCTCCTTCACCTCAACTCTGATAAAGGCACAATCAATTTCTCCAACCATTTCCCCCAAAGTATCACCAACAACAGCTCCCAGTCCTACATATACAATTTCAACCAATGTAGACAAACCCATCGCAAAACCCGGTGATGACGTAACCTTTACGATTACAGCACAAAATACTGGGACGACTAAGATTAATAACTTTGAAATACGTATACCTTTTATTCGTGAAATTGGAGATACAACTTTCAATGGTGAAAGCCCTTCCTTCAATAAAGTACTAGATAGTATTGATTATCCGGCAGGATTTA
This sequence comes from uncultured Candidatus Saccharibacteria bacterium, assembly GCA_964530975.1. GTDB lineage: Bacteria > Patescibacteriota > Dojkabacteria > JAOAGR01 > JAOAGR01 > CAZHCC01. The sequence goes on along the minus strand of CAZHCC010000001.1, from coordinate 4,300 downwards.
ATTCAAGATCATGGATTATAAATACATTTGATCCCAAAGAGTCGGTTACTTACGCACTAAAATACAAGATTGCAGCTGAGCCGAAAACTCCTAATGGACTTATTGCAAATGTAACATTGCCTATTGTTTGGACTGATCCAGCAGGCTTGGCTCCAAATAAATTACATATACTAAATTATATTCGTGCGGATATATATTTAAATCGCATTTATAATAAATCCTACCAGCTTACTCTCCCCACTTTACAGGTTTTAACAGCACCTATTTCACAGGTTAATTTAAACTCCAAATACCTATTTGCCGGATCAAAGACTACAAATTTAAAATCAATAACCATAGATAATGTTAAATCAGTTCCAAACTTCATATTAGAATCGGAAGAAGTTCTGATTGAGTGGCTACAGCCAATAGATTTGTCAGGATCGTCAACCCCTTCACAATTATCGAACCTGGACCAAAACCTTATAACTGAATGGGGTAAAATAACTTTTACAGAAAGTAGCATGCCATTTTTAGCAAATAAACCTGTAAAAATAACTTTCAAAAATATTAATCTTGTATTTGCACCAAAAATCAAAAACACAAATGAAATTAAAGAGTTGACTGACTTGAAAGGTAACTTTATTCCTGGAAATGCTTTACTAGTGCTTGAACTTGAGAAATTATCAACAACGACTATTGTACCGGAAATCAAACTTGATCAGGCGGTATATGAAACCGACAAGGAGAATATAGAAGTTATAGGCAAAGTAGCCGATCCCAAAAGCTCAATCTCATTTAAGATCGGCGATGAAAATGCACGAACACTGTCTGTAATTGATATAAATACCGGTAGCTTTACGATTCCAATCGAGGTTAAGGATATAACACAGCAAATTGAAGTTTCTACAAAGTATAAAAATGGGGAGGAAACAAAAAAAATTGTTATTGTGAGAAGATTACAGGGAAATACTGCACCGACTGGTACAAATGCATCAGGAAATTCCCGTACTATTTCTGCTCCAATTAATCAGATTACTTTAGGTCTGATTTTTGCGGCCTCTGGGCTATTAGCAATAATAGGAGGTATAATCTATTACTTATATAGAGCAAGAAATAAAAAATCAAAGCTAAGTATTGAGGTTAATCCTATTGTATTAAATAAAATTGGCGGTATCGGAAGCAGATCAGATATAGACAGACCACATGGAAAACAAGATCCTTCTAATAATATAGATTTAATTAGTTTAAAAAATAGATATTCAGTTGATTCAAATGCCTCTCATGAAAAGGCTAATTCCAATCAGGAAAAGTAATAAATCTTGATTGTAAATTCATGAATCATTTGTTATTTTGATAAAGATATAATGATTTATATTATTCTTGTTTGCTTATATTCATACCTAATTTTAAAGGTATTACTATCTGTAGTACCAAAGGGAAGAGAGATTGCAAAAGCTTTTGGACTTAGGATTTCTATTATTGAGTTTTTTGTAATCGCCATTGTAATTGCATATCTATTCAATTATTACTACTTGCAGCAAAGTGAGTTCAAAAACTTTATAGTCCCTGTGGAGGTTATATGGATTAGTTTTGCCAGCAGCATTTTTTTATTTGGAATTGCGATTGGTGCAAGATTTATACTAAATATTGTCGAGAATTTTATCCCCGTAGATAAGGAAGTAACATTTATACAGAATAAGAAGGTCTATGATATTTTCACTCTGATCTGGCTGAATTTAAGTATATTAATGATTTTCTTCTCATATTCATTAATGGAGATTTCCAGGCCATTTGAGAGAATTACCGATGAAGTACATGTTTATACTATTTTAGGCCTGAGTTCACTTCTTGGCATACTCTTCTATTTTCTGCATAAAGAAATACATAGCTTAGTAAAGAAAATTACAGTAGGGGTAATGCTACTTATGTGTATTTGCTTAGTACTTTTTACGTATGAAAGTAGAATAAATTTTTTAAGCAATTTACCTTTTACAACTTCATTTATAACCTTTAATATTGCATTCCTAATCTCATTACTTGTCATTTCAGCTTTCCAATTTAGACATGTTCCACTTTTTAGCAAAAGGGAATCTAAGTTAGATCAAGAATCTGATGAACCTATTATACAGACGCATTACTCAAATCAGGAAGTCTTTCATCCATCTAATCAGAGATATGGGTTATATCAGGTGAATTCAGGGTCTGAATTACAACCTCAAATCAATATTCATACATCCTCAATATATAAAAATCCCATTAATTCTATCAAACTTAATGGAGAAAATAATATTCCCTATATTTCAAACTCTCCAAAGGAATCTATATCCTTACGCAATATCAGATAGGTTACTTCTTCTTTTCCTTAAGCGGCTTATCTTTTAATTCCATAAATTCTTTAAATATATCTTGTAAATGTGCACCAATTGCTCTTTGTATTATTTGTGTGGTAGAAATGAACGGTGATTGCCTATCAATGACGACCACTTCTCCACCGTATTTTGTAACTGTTTTATATTCAATAGAGTCCAAATAATCTTTGGCCCAGTCTTCTTTGACTGTTACATATGTATCAGGTTTAAGGAGTGCAAGTGATGGTTGGCAGCTTGGCTCGGGAACTATAGTTACAAAGTCAACAGACTTAAGGAATGTAAGCATTTCCGCACGTATGATTTCATCGAGTAAAGGTTTATTTTTTCCCTTTACCTTGCGAATTGCAGTATTTGAATTTACACCTACAACCAAAATATCGCCCATTGCTTTTGCTTCCTGTAAATATCTGGTCTGACCGACATGAAGCATATCCCAACCACCAGCTGTAAAAACAATTTTTTTACCATGCTCTTTCAATTGATCATGTAATGTTGTCAGGTGACTTTGGGGTATTAGTCTTTTTTTCCAGTTATTCATATGAGTTAGAGCGATTATAGCAATTGTTTATAATGATGAAAGTATTTTATATTTTAGTAAATACTCTCTTGTGCGTAAAAAGTGTTCATTAAGTAATAATGATTCATAGGGATTATATTTCAGAAATTTATAAAAATCATAAATTAGAAAGTATAAAATTAAATGATTCAAAAGCTTAATATCAGGCAATAAATTATTACCACGTTTTTTATAACCATTAATGAGGAAATATAAGCGGACTTTTGCATCATTAATATATTTACAATCAATTATTAGAAAGGATAGTGTTCGAGCAATATCAAAAATCCTAGGGCCGAAAGATACTTTCTCAAAATCTAATACACCGGTAATATTGGCACTTTCATCAAATAAAATATTACCTCGTACAAAATCCATATGAAGGACTTGCTTTTCTGTAAAATGGAAAAGATTGAAGAGATTATGAAAGCTCAGAAGCTCAAAATTAATTGCCAGATTAAGTTTACTTCTTAATGCATTTATCACATTATCATCACTAAAATAAATCGCCATTCTATCAAGATTACCTTGCTGAATCACGATCTCTTCCGGCAAACTATTAACTATTAACTCTTCACTATTATCTAAAATCCCATGCATCTCCCCCATTTTCCCTCCTAGATTCTTGATATGCTTTGAAGCATAACCATCCCATGGAATAGTATTACCATTTAAATAATTATAAAAACATCCATATCTGATTTGTCCTTTTTTGTCATTTAATTTAAAGATACGGGAATTAAAAAGCGATTTTCTTGAAGGAAAGTTTGTGGATGCCAGATAATCACTTATAATATTTGATAATTCAATGCGGGTATTAATATTTTTTTCATCTTTCAAAAGAAGAAAATTAATTGTTTGATTATTTGTAAGTAGGATTTTATAGCTTTTATTACGATATCCGGACTTAGGCTCTCCAATATTCACTACATCTTCCTCTAAATATTTCTTAATAAAGATCTTTAAGCTTTCCGTAAGCATTACAGTTATTATATATTACAAGAATAGCTTTTACATTTACAATTCAACATACTAGAATATCCATATGGGGGATAAAAATATTGATGCATATAGTGATGTAGAAGAAGGAGCAAGCGCGGATTTCGCATTTGATCTAGATGGATTAGTGGATGAGACACAATCCGTGGCTAAATAATATTACTATTGCTACGAAGTGATTCTCAATAAATATATATTATGAAAATTGCGTTTGTGATTCCACATATGTTTATGCATTGTGATATTTATCCCAATGCAATTTTTGCTCCCGGTGAATTAGGCATAAACCTTGCTACCGAATTAAGCAGAAATGGAATTGATATAACTTTTGTATCTCCGGGGTATGAGGTAAAAGGAATAAAGAATTTGAATGCAGATTTAAGATTATTTGAAG